>JAZOAJ010000177.1:0-7970 GCA_045595385.1 Lachnospiraceae bacterium
ACATATGTCATGCATTTTCAGGATCATCAGTTGCCACCGCCATTTGTCTCTTCTGCTGCAATAGGTTCCTCAATAAAGACCTCACCTTCTCCTGTGAGCGCTTCACCCGGTACTGCTTCACCCGGTACTGCCCCGTCAGCAGCTGTTTCTCCGCCTTCTTCAGGCACATAGTTGCGGTAGTCCACACACTCCATGCCCTCATGCGTCTTCTCATCAGGGAAAGCTATCTTATCCTCAAGAGTAAGTCCCTCTGTTATTATGTAGGAATCCATGTTCAATTCATCGCCTTCTGTGTTGCCGAGCGTGACGCTCCTCTTTTCGAGTTTTCCGTCTGTGCCCTCAGCCCATACATACGGTGAGCTGTCAATGTCACAAATGTACCATGCGGGCAGGCGCCAGGTCCCGTCCGTGTCCTCACCCGTAAACGGTTCAACATAAACATGCTGTCCGAGCATCATGCCCTCAGTATTTTCAGGTTCAACATAGAAAGGATATTTACTTGAGGTTCCTGTTCCGTCCCCCGAGTCATACATGCCGTACATGTCCTGGTTTGACTGGGGATTATCAACGTCTATCTTTGAAAGGACCCCTCTCCAGGTCTTTTCATCTATCCTTGAGCGTATGATCACTTCCATTCCCGGAGTCAGGGAATAGATGTTATTCTCATTTATGCTGCCCTTTATGAGCAGGTCATTTGTCTGTACTATCGTAAGGATTGGCAGGAGATTGCCCATGTTGTCTGTCTTTGTACCGTCTGTGATCGTTCCGATCTTTCCTGATGACGGTGCCTTAACGACAGCATTTTCAAGGGAACGCTCAAGGCTCTCGATCTCTTTCTGCTTCACGGCGCTGTTGAAATCCGCCTCAAGGATGTCCGTCTCCTTTGAATTGATCTCAAGCGAATACTGGAGCTGCTGGTCATCGGGTGCCTGGGCCTTCTCCTCTTCCAGTTTTTCCCGCTCTTTCTGCATGTTGACAATGTCATTCTTCAGCTTTTCGAGTTCGAGCTTCGCTTTCTCAAGGTCTAAGTAGAGCTGGTCGGTGTCATATGTGAACAGCGGATCATCTTCATTGACCTCGTCGCCTTCCTTCACATAAAACTCGCCGAGCTTTGCTTCGCCGTTCTTCATTATCTTTACGGGATCCTGCGTGCTGACGACTCCTGCAAAGCGCTGGGCAACTCCCAACGTGCCCATCCCGACTATCTCTGATACACTCTGAACAGGCACCTGTTCAGCGCTGCTTCCTGAGCAGGCCGACATCAGTGCCAGAGCTATCACAGTAAATATGATCAACATTGTTTTTTTCATGGCTCATCTCCTGAAATGTGTTCAGAATTTCCTTAACATTATATTGCATTTTATTGTTTCCGTCCATTGAACGGCTTTTTAAAATTCTGTGAACAATGTCTTAAAAATAGGATGGCCGCGCATAAAAGCGCGGTCATCCCGAAAGAAAGAGAAATATGTAATTGTGCTTTATGATCAAGCAAGAGAGGCACCCAATTCCCTGCACATGCTGAGATCGCTGTCTGAAGGAGCTTCATTCGCCATCACGCTTTCAACTGTCAGGACTGCGCCATCTGTTTCACAACGGTCCTCCCAGTCTCTCATCCACTGTCCGTCACCCCATCCGTATGAACCGAACAGCGCGATCTTTTTCCCGGCGAGAGCAGGTTCAGTATCAGTGAACATGGGCTCAAATTCTGACTCTTCAAGGTTTTCTGCGCCCATCGCCGGGCATCCGAAAGCTATGCCGTCAAACTCCAGTGCAATATCGCGGTTAAACTCGGAAGCCTGAAATACAGATGTATCCGCTCCCGCAGCCTTTGCGCCTTCAGCAACTGCTTCTGCCATGGACTCTGTATTACCTGTTCCGCTCCAAAATACTACTGCTACTTTACTCATGATACAGCCTCCTTAAACAACTATTAGATTCTCAAGTTTGATACCGCTTCTTATGGCTTTTCTGTAAGCCGCTGTACATTTTTTATATCTGGCGAATGTCTTTTCCGCCTCTTTCCTGTTGCCGTAGACTCTCCATGTTCCGCCGCAGGCCTGCCCTTCGCGTGGGTCATCCATGAATCCCTTAACATCTTCAGGGGGGTAACTCAGGAACAACCCTACTTCATGCGGGAACTCATTATCATTATGCATATGTCTGATAAGTTCTTCTATGCATCCTGTAACGTCCGGGCAGGGATATCCTCTTTCACATAGGATTGAACTTGCCTCGGGATATTCGAGATCATTTTTCAGTCTTGAAGGACGGTAGAGATAGACAAGAGTGCCTGCCCGGTTCTTCATGAGGGGTACCAGCCGAAGTCCCTTTTTTTCGAGAATATTGTTGAGAGGTAATAGTTCTTTAATGATCTCGCTTGCTGTCAGTCTGACAGTGAACAGGCTTCCGGTCTTGATCCCCGCAAGAGTCGGGGCTGCAAATTCTACCAGCGCTTCACTCAGCATCTCCCGTCTTCTCCTTCCGTCTTCGTTTAGTTAGTCTTTTCTAACTCATTGTTTTAAATAAATGCCGTCCGGGTCAGACGGCCATATGGCTTTATGGAGTATGGTATGGTTGGTCCGTTTGGTTAGTTACGACTAACTTATGCCGTAAGTATACTAGCTTCTTATGTGAAATGCAAGTATTTTTTGTTATTGTTGGGGCAAATACTGGTTTTCATATATATGCCCCCATGACTAATTGGCATTCTGTTGGGGGAAATCTGTGTTTCGGCTTATGTACACCCATGATTAATATACTCTCAATGGGGGCACTTCTGCGTATCTGCCTTTTGTACCCCAAAAATCGCGCACCTTACTTGGGGGTAAATTGATGAAATAGCATTTATCCAATGATAAAAAGGGCTGTGCACTTTAGTGCAGCAGCCCCTTTTGAAAGTCAACAATCTTATGCTGTCCTCTTCCTCTGGATCAGCTTGATGACCACAAGTACAAGTACCATAAGGACGATCGCGATCGGAAGAGTTACATACGCGATCGGTACAAAGCCGGCGATCAGATATGCTACGAGGCTGACTCCCGCTACCGTGAGCGCGTAAGGCAGCTGTGTATTAACATGTGTTACATGCTCGCACTGTGCGCCTGCTGATGCCATGATGGTGGTATCAGAGATCGGTGAGCAGTGGTCACCGCAGACCGCTCCTGCCATTGCCGCAGACATGCATACAACTCCGAGTGATGTTGTAAGCGGGAACGCAGCAAGCGTGATCGGGATAAGGATACCGAAAGTTCCCCATGATGTTCCTGTTGCAAAAGAAATGACTACAGCAAGGACAAATACCATGGCAGGCAGGAAGTGTGTAAGGCCTTCAGCGCTTGCCATAATGCTCTCAACAAATGCAGTGGATCCAAGTGAATCAGTCATTGACTTAAGTGTCCAGGCAAATACAAGGATAAGGATCGCGGGAACCATTGCTACAAAGCCCTCTGTGAGTGAGCTCATGCATTTCTTGAAGTTCAGGACCCTTCTTATCATCATGTAGATGATGGTAACGACCAGGGCCACAACGCCGCCGAGCATAAGGCCGACAGATGCGTCAGAATCTGAGAATGAAGTAACGATGTCTGCTCCACTGAACAGTCCGCCTGTATACATGAGGCCGATCACGCAGCATACAATGAGCAGTACGACAGGGAGTACCAGATCGATAACTCTGCCCTTGGGGTTGATCTCGTTTTCAAGTTTTGAATCAACGTAAGGGTTAAGTCCTCCAAAGAGGTCTCCGTCCTTAGCAGCATCTTCCTGCTTTTTCATCGGGCCGTACTCAAGCTTGAGTGCGAGGAGCACGAACATCATGACAACTGTAAGGATAGCGTAGAAGTTGAAAGGTATTGCCTTGATGAATGCAGCAATTCCCTGTCCGTCTCCTACATATCCTGAAACAGCTGCCGCCCAGCTGGATACAGGGGCGATGATACAGATGGGAGCTGCGGTAGCATCGATAAGGTATGCAAGCTTGGCTCTTGAAACATTTGCCTCGTCGCTGACCGGTCTCATGACTGATCCGACCGTAAGGCAGTTGAAATAGTCGTCAACAAATATAAGGATCCCCAGGATGATGGTAGCGACCTGAGCGCCGGCCCTTGAGTGGATCCTCTTTGCCGCCCAGCGTCCGAATGCTGCGCTTCCTCCTGCCTTATTCATGAGCGAGACCATGGCGCCTAGGATGACCAGGAATACCAGGATACCGACATTCCATGAATCGGAAAGGCTTCCTACGAATCCATCCACAAAAATGTGGTTCATCGTGCCTTCAAAACTGAAATGAGAATAGAACAGGCCTCCTACAAGGATACCGATGAACAGCGAAGAATAAACTTCCTTCGTAATGAGCGCCAGAACTATTGCGACAATGGGCGGTACCAGTGACCAGAATGTTCCGTAGAAAGCATCAGCAGCTTCCCCGTCAGCAGCGAATACGGATACAGCGAACATTGTGCTAAGGACAAGAGCAACAGCGATGATCTGAAGTATCCGTCCCCTGCGGCTTACGGGCCGCCTGCTGCGATTAAAGATTTTCATATTCCCCTCCATAAAAAAATAAAAATGAGTGTCTGCAAATATGCAAAACACTCATCAAATGTGATCTCATTTTTCCAGAAAGCGCTCCACAATTGTGACAGTGCGGCACATGTTTTATGCCGCCCCAACACCGTACGGCTTCAGGACCCGTTCCGGCATTTCGGCGATATTTCCTTTCATCTGCAGCGGCTCCCGAAGCCACATGCTGCAGATTACTGATAAATACCGCGCCTCATTCTGCATATGTGTATTTAATTATCAATGAAGGTATTATATTTACCTGTTATGGAAATGTCAATAAAAGTTGGACCGGCCTCTTTACAAGGCCGGTCCGGGGGGATTATCCGAAACAGGCGTTTGAACCTGAGACAGAACAGTTTTGGACAGAGCCTGCGGTTCAGTCAACCTTAGGAAGGGTTGCGAAACCTTTCTCAAGCTCTTCATCTGTCGGGATATAGTCTTTAAGTTCACCGTTGTTGAACTGTTCATATCCCTTAAGGTCAAAGTAACCTGTACCGGTAAGACCGAAGAGGATGGTCTTCTCCTCTCCTGTCTCCCTGCACTTGATCGCTTCATCCATTGCGACCTTGATAGCGTGCGAGCTCTCGGGTGCGGGAAGGATACCTTCGCATCTTGCGAACTCTTCAGCTGCAGCAAATACTTCAGTCTGCTTAACTGCCCTTGCGGTCATGAATCCGTCATGGTAGAGCTGAGAGAGGATAGAGCTCATGCCATGGAATCTTAATCCGCCTGCATGGTCTGAAGGCGGGATATAGCTGCTGCCAAGCGTGTACATCTTGGCCAGCGGGCAGATCATGCCTGTGTCGCAGAAGTCATACGCGAACTTTCCTCTTGTAAAGCTCGGGCATGAAACAGGTTCAACAGCTATGATCTCATAGTCTGCCTCACCTCTCAGTTTCTGTCCCATGAACGGGGAAATGAGTCCGCCGAGGTTTGAACCGCCGCCTGCGCATCCGATTATGGTGTCAAACTTGACTCCGTATTTATCTGCTGCAGCCTTTGCCTCAAGTCCTATGATGCTCTGATGAAGAAGAACCTGGTTGAGCACGCTGCCAAGTACATATCTGTAACCCTCATTCTGGGTTGCTACTTCCACTGCCTCTGAGATAGCGCATCCGAGTGATCCGCTCGTTCCGGGGAACTCCTCAAGGATCTTGCGTCCGATTGCTGTTGTATCTGAAGGTGAAGGTGTAACACTGGCGCCGTATGTCCTCATGACCTCGCGTCTGAACGGCTTCTGTTCATAGCTGACCTTGACCATGTAAACCTTGCAGTCGAGTCCGAGGTAAGCACATGCCATTGAAAGAGCTGTTCCCCACTGGCCTGCTCCGGTCTCTGTGGTAACGCCTTTGAGGCCCTGCTTCTTTGCATAATATGCCTGGGCTATGGCTGAATTCAGTTTATGGCTGCCCGAAGTATTGTTTCCTTCAAATTTGTAATAGATCTTTGCCGGTGTCTTGAGCTTTTCCTCAAGGCAGTATGCCCTTACCAGCGGTGACGGGCGGTACATCTTGTAGAAGCTTAAGATCTCATCAGGGATATCGAAGTATGCTGTATCATTATCCAGTTCCTGTGCTACGAGTTCTTCACAGAAGATGGGTGTGAGTTCCTCTGCCTTAAGGGGCTGGCCTGTTCCCGGGTTAAGAAGGGGCGCGGGCTTGGTCTTCATGTCCGCGCGGACGTTATACCACTGCTTGGGCATCTCATTCTCTTCAAGGTAGATCTTGTAAGGTATCTCTTTGTTTGTGTTGCTGGTTGTCATTTGTCTGCCTCCTTTTTTTTGCATTTGCTTTTACTGCCCGGACAGAACATATGGAAATAAAACACTCCTGTCCCACAGTATTTGATTTACTGCTGGGACAGGAGATCAAAATCACCTGCGGTGCCACCCAACTTGCCGCCTGTCTGCGGCCACTCTGCGTATGCCATCACATACCGGAACCGGTTACGACGTTCCCCCCGTCTCACCTACGCGGATCTCTCCGTTTCAGCTCGCCCTCCGAAGCCCATTCAGTCTGAATTCTCTGTGCCGCACTTCCCACCGCCTGCAGCTCGCTCTTACAGTATCCTAAAGACTTACTCACACTTCATCATCGGTTTATTGAAGCAAATTATACTCCTATTATCAGTTTTGTCAATACTATTATCACATTTTTTTATGTTATCTTTTTTAGTGCGGTTATATGTCCCGATTTTAATGTCATTTTTGGAATCGGGATACACGCCGCTTTTTTTCGGGCTATTTTGTTCCCGAATTTAGTAAAAATCTAAAAAAAGGGATATCATTTGCCGTTTTTACCGCCAATTAGTTCCCGATCTTTAAACGGAATACAAAATCGGGAATCTTTTATTCAGCCCCGTATCCCGATCTTAATGTACGCCCCGAAATCGGGAACTTCCACTGCCCCATCCGGCCAGACTCATAAAAAATGTTTAGATATTTAATATTTGTGTATTTCATCTTTTTCAAAAAAATAATAAAATTGAAAGAAAAAAAAGTGAGGAAATGTGAATGCCGCATGAGCTGGATCTGAAAAAACTGATCGACAGTGGTGAATGCCGCTGGGAAAGATCAGAAGACGGGAACTATTATGTAATGAAGAACATCGTATACTGTTCTAATCCCTTTGAAGACGCAGTGTATTATAAAAACCCCAATGGGTTCGGTCCGTATACCCCGCCCCCGGGAACAAAGCCGGACGGATTGTATCAGACTTTATGGATCTACGTTCCCGCCGGGATATTTGAAGGCGGAAGCGTGAACGGATATGATGCTAAGACTGCCCCCGTTATCTTCCAGAACGGATGCGCGGGATGGCGCAGCAGCGACCCCAGCAGGAATCCCGAAAAAGACTTTGTCTCCATGGGCTGCGTATATGTAATGTGCGGCGCAAGGAGCAGAGGCGCAGGCAAACAGGCCGGCACCGGCAGGGATCTGGGAAAGTCTCCCTCTGCCGTTGTAGATCTTAAAGCCGGAGTTCGTTTCCTGCGTCTCAACGACGAAGTGATCCCCGGCGATAAGAACAAGATCATCTCCATCGGAACATCAGGCGGCGGACAGATGAGCTCCATCTTCGGTGCTTCCGGAGACGTTGCCGATTACTACCCGTATCTCTATGAGATCGGTGCCGCCGGCATCGAGAAACAGGGCGATTCATATGTAAGCACGATCCCTGACAGCTTATTTGCCGCGCAGTGCTACTGCCCCATCACCGACATTGCAAATGCGGATGCGGCATATGCATGGATGAGATTTGACGCAGGTGATAAAGGATACGGAATGGCCGGTCCCGGTGCTCTGCCCGGCGGACACATGGCAGAAGGCCTTCCCAGTGGTCCTGGCGCTCCTGGTGGTCCTGGCGCTCCTGGTGGTCCCGGTGGCCCCGGCGGGCCCGGTGGTCCTGGTT
>JAZOAJ010000178.1:0-2090 GCA_045595385.1 Lachnospiraceae bacterium
CCTGCCGGAAAGAGGGTTACACTCAGAAAAGGCAGAAACTTCCTCGGCATCGACCCTGATAAGATATTTGAATGATCATGAAAGATTTTAAAGGTTTTAAAAAAGGCGTCAATCTTGGCGGCTGGATATCCCAGTTTGCCAAGTATGACCCGGTGCATTTTGATACTTTCATCACGGAGGAAGACATTGAGCTCATCGCCTCACTTGGATTTGACCATGTCAGAGTCCCTGTAGACTACAACGTGCTCGAAGATGAGGAGGGCGCCACCATTGAAGACGGCTTCCGTCATCTTGAGGACTGCCGCATGTGGTGTGAAAAGCGCGACCTCAACATGCTGATCGACCTTCATGAATGCTATGGCTACTCTTTCGATCCGCTAAAGGTCGGCATGGACAGGCATAAGTTCTTTTATGACAGCGCGCTGCAGGAGCGTTTCCTGAAGCTTTGGAGGGAAATAGCGGTACGCTTTAAAGACTATTCCGGTCAGGTTGCGTTTGAGCCGTTAAATGAAGTTGTTCCGGAAGATGTGGCTGACGCGTGGAATGACCTGGCTTCACGCTATATCTGCATGATGAAAGAGATCATCCCAGACTGTACTCTGGTTATTGGAGGCGTATGTTACAACAGCGTACTTACGGTACCGCTGATCAACGTGCCTGTGCAGGACGGGATAGTTTATAACTTCCACTGCTACGAGCCGATGGCATTTACCCATCAGGGTGCATATTGGATGTTCGACATGCCCTCTGATTTCAGGATCGGATATCCTAAGACTCTTGAAGAATACCGCGCTGCAGGAGATCAGATCGGATCGATCAAAGGCGGCGCCGTATACAGGGAAAACATCCGGGAGATCGGCGAAGGCTTTTTTGAGGACATATTTGCGCCGGCAATAGAAAAAGCGAAGCTGGACGGAGTTGCCCTGTACTGCGGAGAATATGGTGTCATAGACCTCGCAGACAATAAAGACAAACTCAGATGGCTGCAGGACATCCATGCTGTGTTCAATAAATACGGGATCGGACATGCCTTATGGAACTATAAGGAAAAAGATTTCGGCATCAGGGATGACCGGTTCGCCACAATCTACGACCGGTTTTCAAAGATCATCTGAGAAGGTCAGGACGGTGCTTCCTCGTTAGTTCAAGCGCCTGCTCTCTTCTCCACTTTTCAATAGCTTCATGGTCCCCGCTGAGCAGTACGGCGGGGACTTTTTCTCCCCTGTAATCTGCCGGTCTGGTGTACTGGGGATACTCCAGGAGTCCGTTTTCAAATGACTCTTCACGGACGCTTTCTTCTTTTATCGTTCCCTTAACAAGCCGCATGACAGCATCGCTGATCACCATGGCAGGCAGTTCTCCGCCTGTCACGATGTAGTCGCCTATCGACATGACTTCGTCCGCATGGGGAAATATCCTCGCATCCATTCCCTCATAATGCCCGCAGATAAAGACCAGATGCTCTTCTTCGGACAGCCTGTGTGCATCTGCCTGGGTAAATGCCTTGCCGGACGGAGCCAGGATCACCACATGGCTTTTATCGCTGCGCACCGCATCAAGGGCATCCAGCACCGGCTGGCACCTCAATATCATTCCCGCCCCTCCGCCGTAAGGCGAATCGTCCACCTTCCGGAAACTGCCTGGTGCAAAATCCCTTATATCGATTATTTCCAGCTTCAATATCCCGGCATTTCCAGCCCTTGAGATCAGGGGCGTCCCAAGGAAACTCTCAAATTGCTCCGGACATATGGTAAGGATTGAAATGCGCATTCTCATAAAAACCCCATTATGTAAACTTTCTTAATAGAGTATAATTATATCAGAAACCAACGGAGGCGTATCTATGTATAACAAATATTACAGCTACGAGAACATTTCCCTGTATGACCCGGAGACCTGGGATGACCATTTCAGCCCTGTCAGGTATCTGTTCCACAAGATCGAGGAGATAAACAATGAGCGGTTCAGGTTCAATGCCGGCGAAGGGCCTTATGCTTCAAGGACAGGGGAATATAATGCCAAGACTTTAAGTTACTTCTATCCCGAATACATTGACGGTTGGAAGGAAAAAGGGATGGTATTCCACTCCA
>JAZOAJ010000179.1:0-5277 GCA_045595385.1 Lachnospiraceae bacterium
TTTAGTCCCCGGTTTGATTATCCCTGATTTGGTCTTTGCGATCTTCTCGATCGTGTCACCGAGATATTCGGTATGGTCAAGGCTTATGGCTGTGATCACCGTAAGGAGCGGGCTTTTAATGATGTTTGTGGAATCAAGTTCGCCGCCCATGCCTACTTCAAGGATGACCACATCGCAGTCATGGCGCGAAAAGTACTCCATTGCGATCGCTGTATTGAGTTCAAACTCGGTCGGTGCGTCAGCCATGGAATCAGCAAAAGGCCTGACATAGGTTGTTATCTCTGCCAGCTCTTCATCTGATATATTGGTATTGTTGATCTGCATCCGCTCATTGAAGACCTCAATGTACGGGGATATGAATAATCCTGTTCTGTATCCTGCCTGGACCAGAATGGATGAAAGGAACGCGCACACCGATCCCTTTCCGTTTGTGCCGCCGACATGGATGAATTTCAGCATGTCCTGCGGATTGCCCATTTTGTCCAGTAATTCCCTTATCCTTTCAAGACCAGGTACTGAACCCTTCCAGTTAATGCTCGCAATGTAATTTAACGCTTCCTGATAATTCATGTCTTGCTCATCCTTTGATCTTTTCAAAGCCTTCGCTGTGATCAATGACATCACATACTACAAGCCTGTCTTTTTTCTCTCCGTTTGCGCCTGTAACAGTTTCAGCAGTAAAGCGGATATCATATCCTGCAAAGCTGAGCCCGAACACGTAGCCGGGCGATTTATTATACGCAGCCCTCGGATCCTGCTCCAGGATATGGATGGCTGCAGTTCTCTGTTTCGACGGAAGCCTTTTGATCAGCTCATCCGGAAATATGACTTCGACCCTGTAATCACTTAAAGCCTGACCGAAGCTTCCCCTTGCATCAGGGACGCAGTCTGAATATGGCATATATGGCTTGATGTCATATATCGGTGTGCCGTCAAGCATGTCGACACCCGAAACAATGAGCTGCGGTCCTTCCGGTCCGTCTTCAATGATCTGTTCCAGTTTAACACATGAAAGCCCGATACCGTTAGGCCGGAACGGGGATCTTGTGGCAAATACCCCTTTCTTGACCTTTCCTCCAAGTCTCGGAGGATGGACAGTAAGCGTCTTTCCGTCCCATTGTGACTCTGAAAAACCCCAGAGCAGCCACAGGTGGGAATAGTCCTCTATCCCCCTTATGACTGCTCTGTCTCTGAAGCTTTCTTCAAATGTGATCACTCCGGTGAGTTCAGGCACAAGCGTGCTCTGGCGGGGTATACCGAATTTTTCGCTGAAATCGGTATGTATTACCGCAACCGAACTGATCGTCTGCCCGTTCATCAGATCTTTCCGGCACTTCCAAGAACGTACTGGATCTTATGAGCGACCATGTCCTTAACAGCCTGACGTGCAGGTTTAAGATACTGGCGGGGATCAAAGTGATCCGGATGTTCTGCGAAATACTTACGGATGTTTCCGGTCATGGCAAGACGGATGTCTGAGTCGATGTTGATCTTGCAGACAGCAAGCTCAGCTGCATGGCGGAGCTGCTCCTCAGGAATACCTACAGCATCAGGCATGTTTCCGCCGTACTCATTTATCATCTTGACAAATTCCTGGGGAACTGAAGATGATCCGTGAAGAACGATCGGGAATCCGGGGAGTCTCTTGATGCACTCTTCAAGAACGTCAAAGCGAAGCGGAGGCGGAACAAGGATGCCGTCTGCATTTCTTGTGCACTGTGCAGCGGTGAACTTGTATGCGCCGTGTGAAGTTCCGATCGCGATCGCAAGGGAGTCGCAGCCTGTCCTGCTTACGAATTCCTCAACTTCTTCAGGTCTGGTATATGACTCATGGCCTGACTCAACTACTACTTCGTCCTCAATTCCTGCAAGAGTTCCAAGTTCTGCTTCGACAACAACGCCGTGATCATGAGCATATTCAACAACCTGCTTTGTAAGAGCGATGTTCTCTTCAAATGACTTTGAAGAAGCATCGATCATGACAGATGTGAAACCGCCGTCGATACATGACTTGCAAAGTTCAAATGTATCGCCGTGATCGAGGTGAAGTGCGATGGGGATCTCGGGGTTCTCTATGATGGCAGCTTCAACGAGCTTTACAAGATAAGTATGGTTTGCGTAAGCTCTTGCTCCCTTTGAAACCTGAAGTATTACAGGGCTCCTGAGCTCTCCGGCAGCCTCTGTTATACCCTGGACTATCTCCATGTTATTAACGTTGAATGCGCCTATGGCATAACCGCCGTCATAGGCCTTTTTGAACATTTCCTTTGTGGTTACTAATGGCATGTCTTTTCCTCCATTTCAATATTGAGCATATATTATCATACTTTCACCATTATTCAAGCGAATTCTCGGCTTTTATTGGGAGTTTGTGACGATTTACTTGTTTTGGTGCGAATGCTATTATTTATATATAAAATATTACCAAAAACCAGGAGGAATACAAATGAGCGAACTTAAGGGCGCCTGCATAGTTGGCCAGTCAGGCGGACCGACATCGGTCATAAATTCAAGTTTATACGGTGTTATCAATACAGCACTTCACAACCCTTCGATCACTAAAGTTTATGGTGCTGCAAACGGAATTAAAGGTGTTTTGGGCGATAAACTCTATGACATGGGTGAAGAAGATCCTGCAGAGCTTGCGAAGCTCACTTCAACACCTTCATCAGCTCTCGGTTCATGCCGTTATAAGATGAAAGACCCCGATGTTGATGATACAGATTACAAAAAGATCCTTGAGATCTTCAAGAAGTACGATGTCCGTTATTTCTTCTACAATGGCGGAAATGACTCAATGGACACCTGCAACAAGATCTCCAAGTACATGCAGAAAGTCGGCTATGAATGCCGTGTAATGGGTGTTCCCAAGACTATCGACAACGACCTCTTCGGAACCGACCACTGCCCCGGATTCGCATCCGCTGCAAAATACATTGCCACAAGCTGCATGGAAGTATTTCTTGATGCCCATGTATATGATACAGGCGAGATCTGCGTTATTGAGATCATGGGAAGAAATGCCGGATGGCTTACAGCCGCATCTGCTCTTGCATCAGCAAAGGGATACGGACCGGACCTCATCTATCTTCCGGAAGTTGCATTCAACATGGATAAGTTCCTTGAGGATGTAGATAAGATCTACAAAAAGACCGGTTACTGCATGATCGCTGTTTCCGAGGGCATCTGCTATGAGGACGGCACTCTTGTTTCAGAGGCTCAGGCATCCGCAAGCGATGGATTCGGGCATGCCCAGCTCGGCGGTCTTGCATCAAGACTTGCTGACGCTGTTAAGGAAAAGACCGGCGCCAAGGTCCGCGGTATCGAGCTTTCACTTCTTCAGAGATGCGGAGCTCATCTTGCTTCCAAGACAGACATCGATGAGTCCTACGCTTCAGGTGAAGCTGCCGTCAACAACGCTGTTGCAGGCATCACAGACAAGATGGTCGGATTCAAGTGCGACAGGACCAACGGCTACAAGTGTGAGATCCAGCTTCTTGATCTTTCAGATGTTGCTAATACAGAGAAGAAAGTACCACGCGAGTGGATCAACGAAGCAGGCAACGGCATCAATCAGCAGTTCATCGATTATGCCCTTCCGCTCATCCAGGGAGAACCTGATTTCTCAAGAGAAGATTCTCTTCCGAGATTTGCAAAGTTAAAAAAAGTATTAGCTAAATAATTACAGATAACCCCCGGCTTAAATGGCCGGGGTTCTTTTTACAGTTCGTTGGTCCTCTCTTCTCTTACCGACATGCTTATCTCAAGATTTCCGTTCCTGCATCTTATCTTGTCCAGCAGTTCCTTTTCTTTTGAAGCGTCCTTTAATGTCAGGTCATATTTCAGTTTGTAAAGGCTTCCCATGTTCGAGGTCTTAACCTTTACCAGGTCGCATTCCGAAGTATATTCATTGAAAAGATCAGCAAAAACGTCAGTATAATCAAGATCCTCAGGTATTGTTACGGTAAGCGTCTTCTCAGCCCTTGACATGTTCTTTTTGCCGAATCCTGTCACATTGTAGATGACCATGAAAACGCACATTACTATGGTGAACAGACCTGCATAAGCCAGATATCCCATTCCCGCGATCAGACCGGCACCCATTCCAATGAACACCGCCACGATGTCCCTGGCTTTGCCTGCGACCGATCTGAACCTTATAAGGCTGAATGCACCTGCGACGGCTACACCGGCACCTATGTTTCCGTTTACCATCATTATCACCACACAGACGACCGCCGGCAGAAGCGCCAGAGTGACAATAAAGCTCTTGGAATAACTGGATCTTATCATGTATGAGCCGGCAAGTATGATGCCTATAACGAGCGATACCGCAACGCACAGCAGGAAGCTGGATACGGGTATCACAGTTGTGAGTGATGAATCAAACAGTCCGGTAAAAATTGAATCAAGCATATTTATGTCCTCCTTTTATAGCAGAAAATCTTGGGTAGATCACGTCTGTGTAATATGTTCCGTACTTTGAAAATGATGTCTTGAATATTTTCTCTCGTGTGAGGATCTGTGACATCCATAAAGGCATTCCTGCTGATATCTTTAGCTCCATCATCACCTGGTCATTCTCAAGGAGAGGATATCCTCCTGGGTTTTCGGTAAGAGAGAGCCTGTCGCTTCTTGCGAAGATGTTGTCATCAAATGTGACCCTGAAATCACTGCCGTCCTTCATGTAATACGCTTCGCGCTCATAACTGAGAAACACCTGGGGTTTAATGCCTTCATAGAAATGGCGGAAATATTCGATCTCCTCGCCTATCTGCGAATCCGCCTGGCAGTATTCATGGCTGCCAAGCCATTCAGATGCTGCCCTGTTGCTCATTGAGAGCCTTCTCTTATATACGACAGATTCATATTTTTTCTTTAATTCAACGAAGACTTTCCCGTTCTCTTTTGCCTTGCCGTAAGAGCGTACCCTTAGCTTTTCCTTATAGAGCGGTTTTTCTATCGAGTTCCTTACAAGCCTGAAATCGTCAGTGTCATAATATATGTTGCATATCGTCGATCTGCCGTAACTGTCCAGTTTCATGTATCCGGACATCCCGTCAAGGATCTTTTCCTTCTGATCTGATGTAATGAGATATTTGTATTCATATCTTTTGAAAACATTGATATCACCCACTGTGTCCGCCTGCCTTTCTGTATTTTCTGGTAACACTATAAAAGGCGAACCTTAAGTAAAACATAAGCATTAAAAAAAGCAGAAGATTTTCTCTTCTGCTTTTAGTCTGTTTGAAAAAGTAATTATTTGTTCATTCCGGT
>JAZOAJ010000180.1:0-2016 GCA_045595385.1 Lachnospiraceae bacterium
ACGGTTCTCATGGCTGCTGTCGCTGATCAGCTGAGAAACGACGATGACTGGATTGTGGTGGAACTTAACCCGGAACTTGATCTTCTTCAGGGGCTTGCAGCGAAACTTTGCAGCAACAGCGTATATGCCGAATGGTTCAGAAAGGCAAAAATCAATCTGTCTCTTTTGGGATTCGGGTTAGAGATAAAAGGAGAGCCGCCGATTGTCGATCTGGAAACGGCAGTTGCACGGATGCTTGAGAACATACAGAGCAAAGGGAAGCGACTTCTTGTAACCATAGATGAAGTGACAAACACCAGAGCAATGAGAGTGTTTGCAGCATCCTACCAGATTTTTGTCCGTCAGAAATATCCGATCTTTCTGCTGATGACAGGCCTTTATGAAAACATAGATGATCTGCAGAATGAAAAGAGTCTGACTTTTCTCTACCGTGCACCAAAGATCAGACTTCAGCCACTGAATCTGATTGCCATAAAATACCGTTATCAGGCTTTGTTCAGGCTGAGCGATGAAGATGCTGCTAAAATGGCAGCTCTTACCAGAGGTTATCCTTTTGCGTTCCAGGTTTTAGGATATCTCACATGGAACCGGGGAGGAGACTACAGATCTGTTATAGAGGAGTACAGGAGGTATTTGGAAGACTATGTCTATATCAAGATATGGCGGGAACTTTCAGAGAAAGACCGTGTACTGACTTGCGGTATTGCGACAGCTGACACGAACACAGTTAAGGAAGTAAGGGAAAAGGCAAAAATGTCTTCCAATGAATTTAGCATCTATCGCGATCGCCTGCTGAAAAAGGAACTGGTCTATGGTGAAGGGAGAGGGAAGCTGACTTTTACGTTGCCCCTGTTTGCGGACTTTGTCCGGGAAAACGTCCAGATTGCCGCAGCGATGGAGGAATGGTGACTGACAGCTCGTGCGTAGGTTGGGCTATACAATAATTCCTCGCTGCCGGAGGCAAAAGTCAGCAGCTATACTATCGGCACGGATGGATTTGATACAGGGCGGTCATTGTGTAAAAGATCCATAGGCAGCAACTGCCTCATCTATGGTCATTGCGCCCGTGCCGACAAGATAACCTGCCTGCCTCAACTGTATGACCGCATCATCCGTCAAACCGAATACTTCCGGCGACAGGATTCTGGCTTCCGGAACGGCACCTAACGCGGCATACATGCTGTTAAAAGACAAGTCCTTCGTCGGCGATATCAGGCCCTTGTTCTGCGCCATCTCGTTTAACTCCCGCGGAGTGATCAGAAAACGCATAAATTCATTAGCCATGTCCAGATTTGAACTGTCTTTGTTAACAGAGAACTGCAGATTCGGCATGTCAAGGAAGTTGGCTCCTTCATCCGACATGGGAACAGGGGCAAAGGTATACGTAAAGGGATTGGCAATAAATGCTTCGGAACGGCTCTCCCGCTTCTTTGTGCCGGAGACGGCATCTCCGGAACAGAGCATCATGGGTATGTCACCTTCAAAAAAGCGAAGAATCACGGCATCATAGTTGTTCTCAATCTCTGCACAGGCGTCAAGGTCCACACAGCCATCGTTCAGGAACTGCACGAGCTTCTCAAGAGAGGGACGCATATACTCACCGGCGGAGGCATCAAGGGCATTGAGTTTTGTAACGGCATCTGCATTGTGTGCCACAGTCCCGCAGAAGAACGGATAAACCGTCAAAGTGAAGAGGGAGGTCGTCTCCTTTCGGGAGAAACCCATCATCGGGTTAGCATAGCCCTTTTCACGAAACGCTTCACACACTGCCACCAGTTCCTGGTAGGTCGCGGGAACGCTCAGGCCTTCCTTTTCAAACAGGCTGTTATTCACAAGTCGGAGGCCAAGCGGTCTTAGGAAGACAATACTCAGGAACAACTCCTTGGCTCACAGAACGTCATGGCTTCGATCCGACTTAGCATAGCCCTTTCCACGAAACGCTTCACACACTGCCACCAGTTCCTGGTAGGTCGCGGGAACGCTCAGGCCTTCCTTTTCAAACAGGCTGTTATTCAC
>JAZOAJ010000181.1:0-5021 GCA_045595385.1 Lachnospiraceae bacterium
CTGCCTCAAGCTTTGCAATATCCTGGAGCATCTTCACGCAAAGGGTATAGTCCACGGTGACATAAAACCCGAAAACATCATCCTGGGAAATGACGGGAAAATATGGCTGATCGATTTTGACGCATCACACTTTGTTAAGGATGAGGTAGGACGGGATACTGTCATGCTCGGAACGCCGGGATATGCTTCGCCTGAGCAGTTCGGATTCGGAAGGAGCGATCCGAGGTCCGACATATATGCGATCGGTGTCCTTCTTAACATCATGATGACGGGTAAGCATCCCATCTACGAGACTGTGCCCGGCAGGCTGTCCATAGTGGTGGAGAAGTGTACCGATGTAGATCCGGAGCGCAGATACCAGAACATAAAAGAACTGAAAAAAGGCCTCAAGCATCCAAGAAAGAGATATGAGTTCCTTCCGGTAGGATTCAGGAGCATGAATCCGTTCAAAATGGTACTTGCGGTGCTGGGTTATGGAGCCTGGATAATGATGGCGGTTGCGGTCACGGTCCCTAACTATGAGAGAGATGCGAAAGCATTCATGTTTTTCCGGGGCTGGGCCATTGCTGCATTCATCGGGACCATATTTATCTTTTTTAACTATGGCGGGATAAACAACATATTTTCAAAGAAGAAGAATTCACGGCACATAGCTGCCAAATTCGTTGAAACGATCATCTTTCTGGTCATCATTACTCTCATAGCTTTCATCTGGGGATCTTCAGTCAACGCCTGGTAAAGAGGCCGCTCCGGCCTCTTTTTTTGTGTGCTGGCAGCACACCACTTTAACGACCGGTTTTTCTATCATTATCCCAAACAGAACTGATGGTTACCTACGGTAACGCAATTGTTACCTGCGGTGCGTGTAAAAAACAAAAAGATTATTTTACAATCTTTTTGTAATGAGAATTAATGGATTTATGGTAAGTCTCGGAAACAGGATAAGGCTGGCACGGGAAAGAGCCGGCTATACACAGGAGAAGGTTGCTGAAAAAATAGGTGTGTCAAGATCAGCTGTTTCCAGGTGGGAGCAGGGTGAGATAGAACCTAAAGTTCAGAACCTTGTCGCAGTTGCTGCGCTGTTGAATGTGAGCACAGATTACCTTCTCGGTATCGGAGATCACGAAAACGCCGGCAGCCTGAGGCTTTCCGAAGAGGCTGAAAGCGCATTGCATAAATTCATTATCGAAGTCAGAAAAGAGATCTGACAGCAGGGAGGTTTGTAACATGAGAAAAATATGGAAGACTGTAAGTATCGTCATTGTATTGATAATGATATGCATGGTTGCCGCGTGCGGAGGCGGAAGCAAGAAGCTTAGCGGTGACTGGCCGAAAACCGGTCTCGGAGCAATGCTCCCGGTCCCGGAAAAAGGAAAACTGGATATAACATTCGATTGGGATGACCTGTTTTCCGCAAAAATAGAAAAGACCGACAAAGATGCATACAGAAGTTATGTCGAAGCCTGCAAGGGATCCGGATATACCATTGAAGCACAGGAGAAGAATTCCTCGACCAGCTCCTATGATGCGTTTAATCCTGACGGCTATAAACTTGAACTCAGAATGTACAACGACAAAGAGTTTACCATCGCACTTGAAGCGCCTGAGAAAATAGAAGAACTCAAATGGCCATCAGCCGGGCTTGCAACATTGATCCCGGAACCTGATTCAAAAACCGGTAAGATAACCAGGGATTCATCAGACCGATTTATGGCAAATGTGGCAGACACAACTATTGATGACTATAAAGCATACGGCGGACTTTGCTACGATTACGGATTTGCCTATGATTATGAAAACGGGGATGATTATTACAACGCATATAACGAAGCCGGAGTATATCTGAGGTTAAGATATGAAGGCAACAATATCATGAGCATTTCCCTGGAGGCACCTGAGGAGACAACGGCAGCACCGGAGACAACGGCAGCACCGGAAACACAGGCGCCGGAAACAGCCGCACCGGAGACACAGGCACCCGAGACCCAGGGACAGGCAGACACCGGTGTCATCCGCCCGGAGAACAAGGAGGCCATAGACAGCTATGAGGCATTCATTGATGAGTACTGCGAGTTCATGAAGAACTATAATGCGTCGGATCTTACAATGCTTGCGAAGTACATGGAACTGGTATCCAAAGAACTTGAGATGACGAAACAGTTTGAGGATATCGAAAATGATGATCTGAATGATGCAGAAACAGCATATTTCCTTGAGGTAGAGCTGCGCTGCAACCAGAAACTGAGCGAAACAGCTGTAAACATCGCAAATTAGTAACGCGGAGGGAATAAGATGGCTCCAAAGAAAACAGGACTTGTATGGGGCATAGTGCTTGCCGCGATAGGTCTGTCCGGAGTGTCAAGCGTCAATAGAAACGCGGTGTATGTCATCATATGGATAATCTTCATCCTGGTTGGCGGATTGCTGATATTCCTATATATACAGGCAGTAAGAAGATACAATATCCTCAAGCAGGAAGAGTTCAATACAAGGGTAGAGGGGCAGAAACTGGAGAGCACCAGACGCTCGGTTGAGAGGTCAGTGCTTGAGAGGGAAGAGGCCCGGATAAAAGCAGAGACCGCCAAGATAAAGGGCGGCTCCCGCGAGGTTAAGGTCTGTCCATCCTGCGGAGGGGCAACCAGAGGCGATTACTGCGAGTACTGCGGAAGAAAACTATGAACAGAATATAGAGGGGGAATCGTGAAGAGGGCCGCTTGCGCGGCCCTTTTTGCTTACCTGTACGTTATCCTCTCCGGGTGGAAGCGGTCTTCCTGCTTCCTGGTCTGAGCAGGGTATCCGATGGGAAGGAGAGAGAAGACGGAACGGTTGCCCTCGAGATGCAGCACATCCTGGCAGGCGTTCATGCGGTCCTCAAGAGGATAGATACCGAGCCATACGCCGCCGAGACCGAGGTCTGTTGCTTCAAGCCATTCATGTTCGGTGGCAATTGCCATGTCTGTCGAGGCGCATTCGGGGAATCTGCAGTTGTCCATGTTGCAGACATTTACGATGGCGCAGGGAGCATTTGCCATCGGGCCTGCATAGGGGCTGACCTTGGAGAGAGCCTTGAGGGTCTCTTTATCTGTTACAACGATGAATTCCCAGGGCTGCTGGTTTCCGGCGGAAGGAGCCTGCATGGCGGCCTTCAGGATCTGTTCGATCTTTTCGGGCTCAACTGCTTTGTCTTCAAACTGGCGAATGCTGACACGTGTGAAAATTGTATTCATATCTTATGTCCTTTCATGAAGTCATTTATTTTCATGAATATATTACTCCGATCACATTTGCT
The DNA here is from genome assembly GCA_045595385.1 of Lachnospiraceae bacterium. GTDB lineage: Bacteria > Bacillota > Clostridia > Lachnospirales > Lachnospiraceae > RGIG5612. The sequence continues at coordinate 3,290 of JAZOAJ010000181.1, forward strand.
TTTGCAAACTGAAAAACTTGATTGATGTCACGAAATGGTGTAACTTTCATTTACAGGAGGATGGGAAAATGAGACGAAAGAGCCAGTGCGAGTTTCAGGGCGTCTGCCCGTACGAGGGATCAGCCGAGTGTGATCTTGAGCGTCCCGAAAACTGCGATTATTACTATGAACTGATGGATGAGATGGATGGATAACGATTCAAAGATCATCTGGCGAAATGCGCGCGACGAGCTGGTACGTGCCATAAAAGCACTCGGATTTCCGGAAACGCTCGGAAATGAAGTGGCCAGGAACCTTGGAAGCCCCAAGGCGATGGAGCGCATGACGGTCTACCTGAAAACAGTCAAGCCCCGCAAAGCGGAGCTTGTCGTGGATGAAATGCTCGCGATCATGAGCGAGATCAAAGAATGGCGGGAGAGAAAAACCAGCCGGGAAGCGAATGCCGCCTATCAGGAGATCCGGTACTATGGATTTGACGATGGGGATCAGTTCTGATACTGATCCCCTAATCTTTTTATCTCATCTTTCATCTGCTGCACCACGTCCGCCGGTCCTGTGATCCTGATCTGGCTCCCGAGAGCCATTATCCAGCCGAGGAACTGGCGGCTCACGGCTACATTTACAGTGGTGCGGAATCTGCCGGCACCTGCCGGGACAAGGCTTATGTCCTTGCCGAAGCGGTCGATCATTATGCCGGCCATTGAATTGTCAGCTTCTATCGTAACAGGCTTTTCCTCGCCTCCGAACATGCCGAACAGGCTGCGGGTATATTTTGGCATGTCGAACTCTTTGAACCTTTTCTGGCCTTCCCTTTTTTCAGCAGTCACGGAGATCTTCAGCATCTTGTCCACCCTGTAGTGCCTGATCATGTCATCCTCAGAGTCGTAGGCTACAAGGTAATAGTTCTCGTCATCCCACATGAGACCCCAGGGGCTGGCCTCGTACCAGGCGCCGTCCTTCCTGAGCTCCATTTCCTTTTTGGTATTCCACTGAAAATATTTAAAACGTATTTTGCAGCCGGTGTTGATGGCTTCGTGGATCTTGTCCACGTTGTAGTAGATGCTTTCGTTCATGGTCTTTACGCGGCCGGAGATGATGACCTGGCGGTGGAGCTGCTTTGCCTGGTAACGGCTGACCATCGACTCCAGCTTTTTGATCAGTTCCTTGGACTTTTTGTCCGTCATGAACTTGGCTGACTGCACGGAGTCGACGAGGAGCTTAAGCTCGGGCAGCTCAAAGTCGCGAGCGCCAAGGTGATAGTAAAAGCTCCGCCCGACCTGCTCGCCTATGATGTCGATCCCGAAGACCCTGAGTTCTTCAAAGTCCTGATAGAGCGTCTTCCTGTCGGCGTTCACTCCGTATGCGTTCAGCTTGCTGATGATCTCGGGCAGAGTCAGCGCATGCTGATCGTCTGTCTCTTCAGAAAATATCTTCACGAGATAAAGCTGTTTGAGCTTCTGGTTTGCCCCCTTTGCCATGGCGCACCTCCTTATTTCCCTGATCAAATTATACACATTAATAATACACTCTGCGAGGGAATTTTTTTGGACACCTTCCCTGATATACTCAGGTTGAAAAATGAAGGACGGTACCTCTACATGAGCAGACTGATCTACTGGATATTTAATTCGCTGATAAACCGCAAGAACTGCGGAAAGTGCTGCCTTAACTGCAGATACTTTGACACATGCAGGAAAGACGATGGCTGAAAGGGAGAGAAGAAATGACTGTC
>JAZOAJ010000182.1:0-14484 GCA_045595385.1 Lachnospiraceae bacterium
AACTATGGAACAACCGGTTACTACTATGACAGTTACGACGGCTGGATCTACATGTACGTGGACGGCTATGGCGAAGGCTATGCAAGCTCTTCATATGTAACCCTGACCAATGACGGCGAGATCACAACCAATGTTGCTTCATCCGGAAGCGGTGACAATGGATCTGACGATGAAGAAGAGTATGTCGATCCTACCATGGCTCTCCGCTGGGAAGTTGCCAACTACGCATGCTCATTCGCAGGATGGCTGCCGTATGTATGGGGATCACATTCACTTGAATACGGAGCTGACTGCTCAGGATTCACATCTGCAGTATATGCACAGTTCGGATATTCACTTTCATGTGACTCAGAAGTACAGTCTCGCCAGGGATATTCAGTTCCCTTAAGTGAGATCCTGCCGGGAGACATCATCGTATACTCAGGACATGTTGCAATGTATGTGGGCGACGGACTTAAAGTTCACGCTCCTTATCCGGGAACAGTTGTCACCATCGACAGCGCATACTACACAACAATCCTTGACGTAAGAAGGATCATCGGATAAAAACCAAATAGAATTATTAAAGGGGGTGTCATAAAATATGGCACCCCCTTTTCACATTATTTTGGCTTTTATTCGAATATATGATATGTTAAAATAAAATTACCTAAAAAGCGAAAGGGGTGACGTTTATGAAATTTACAGTTTCAGGAAAAAATGTCGAAGTAACTGAAAGCTTAAAAACTGCCGTTGCAGAGAAACTTGCCAAGCTTGACAGATTCTTCTCACAGGATGTCGAGGCAAATGTTACACTCAGCGTTGAGAAGAACAGGCAGAAGGTGGAAGTCACAATTCCTGTAAAAGGCGGAGTGATCCGCGGCGAACAGGAAAGCTCAGACATGTATGTATCGATCGACCTCGTTGAGGAAGTCATAGAGAGCCAGCTTAAGAAATACCGTCAGAAGATCATTGACAGATATCAGAACAGGGTTAATTTCGCTGACAGCTACATAGAGGCCGAGCCGGACGAGGAAGAGGGCGAGATCAAGATCGTTAAGGTAAAACATTTCCAGTTCAAGCCCATGGATCCCGAAGAGGCATGCATGCAGATGGAACTTCTTAACCATGATTTCTTCGTTTTCACGAATTCAGAGACAGACGAAGTCAATGTTGTTTATAAGAGAAAGAACAACACTTACGGAATAATCGAACCGGAACGCTGATACAGGCTCCCGGCCCCAAATAAATATACCTTATACGGCGCCGCTCTATTTAAGCGGCGCCGAATGATTGAAGGAGAGCATACCTGATGGGTTTAAAAGAATTATTCGGAAACAGCAGTAAGAAAGAGATCAAGAAGATCAGCCCGCTGGTCGACAGGATCGAAGCCATGAGACCTGAGATGATGGAGAAGACTCAGGAGCAGATGCAGGCCAGGACAAATGAATTCAAAAAGATGGTCGCGGACGGCACCAGTCTTGATGATATCCTTCCTGAGGCATTTGCCATGGTCAGAGAGGCTACCAGACGCATACTTGGGACGGAACATTACAGGGTCCAGCTCATAGGCGGTATCGTACTGCATCAGGGAAGGATAGCCGAGATGAAGACAGGTGAAGGAAAGACACAGACGTGTCTGCTCCCTGCCTATCTGAATGCGCTCACCGGCCGCGGCGTGCATATAGTCACAGTTAATGACTACCTCGCAAAACGTGACGCGGAGTGGATGGGACAGGTTCACAGGTATCTCGGGCTTTCCGTCGGTGTTGTCCTTAACGGGATGGAGACCGAAGAACGTCAGGCTGCTTATAACTGTGACATAACATATATCACTAATAACGAACTCGGATTTGACTATCTGAGGGACAACATGGTAGTCCGTAAGGAAAAACAGGTACAGAGAGGACTTGTGTTTGCAATCGTTGACGAGGTCGACTCGATCCTTATTGACGAGGCCAGGACCCCGCTCATAATCAGCGGACAGTCAGCCAAGTCCACAAAGCTGTATGAACTCTGCGACATACTTGCCCGCCAGCTCGTAAGAGGCGAGGCAACAGAGGTCTCCAAGATCGACATGATGATGGGAGAGAAGGTACAGGAGACAGGTGACTATGTCGTAAACGAGAAGGAGAAGGCAGTCAACCTTACTGAGCAGGGTGTTTCAAGGGTAGAGCAGTTCTTCAGGATCGACAACCTGTCAGATCCCGAGAACCTTGAGATCCAGCATAACATCATACTTGCCTTAAGGGCCCACTCCCTCATGCACAGGGATCAGCAGTACGTCGTAAAGGATGACGAGATACTGATCGTTGATGAGTTTACCGGACGTATCATGCCGGGCCGCCGCTATTCAGACGGCCTGCATCAGGCGATAGAAGCTAAGGAACATGTACAGGTCAAGAGGGAGAGCAAGACCCTCGCTACGATCACATTCCAGAACTTCTTCAACAAGTATGAGAAGAAGGCAGGAATGACAGGTACCGCCAAGACTGAAGAGGCGGAGTTCCAGAACATATATAACATGGACGTTGTTGAGATCCCCACAAATGTTCCCGTGATCAGGAAAGACCTTAACGACGCGGTCTACAAGACAAAGAGAGAGAAGTTCAACGCAGTTGTGAACGCCATAGTCGAAGCCCATTCCAAAGGGCAGCCTGTACTGGTGGGTACCATCACCATTGAGACATCTGAACTTATCTCTGCAATGCTGAGAAAGCGCGGTATCAAGCATAACGTACTGAATGCCAAGTTCCATGAGATGGAAGCCCAGATCGTCGCTGAAGCAGGTGTACACGGAGCTGTCACCATCGCGACGAACATGGCAGGCCGTGGTACTGACATCAAGCTCGATGAGGAATCCAAAGCCGCAGGCGGACTTAAGATAATCGGTACAGAAAGACATGACTCAAGGCGTATCGACAATCAGCTGAGAGGACGTTCAGGACGACAGGGAGACCCGGGTGAGTCCAAGTTCTACATTTCGCTCGAGGACGATCTGATGCGTCTGTTCGGATCGGAAAGGCTGATGAATGTCTTCAATACCCTTGGCATAGAGGACGGGCAGGAGATCCAGCATAAGATGCTTTCCGACGCTATCGAGAGAGCACAGAAGAAGATAGAGACAAACAACTTCGGTATCAGAAAGAACCTGCTCGAGTATGACCAGGTAATGAATGAACAGAGGGAGATCATATATGCAGAGAGAGGACGCGTACTTAACGGAGAGTCCATGAGAGCGTCCATAATCGAGATGCTTGAAGGAACCGTCAATGATCTGGTTGACAGATCCATACCGGACGGTATCCCTGCAGCAGAGTGGGATCTGCTTTCGCTTAATGAGTCCTATCTGCCAATCGTTCCGGTAACTCAGGAGACTCTTTCAAATGCAGAGAAAGGCAGTGCTGACAAGGAGGCTCTCAAAGCGGCCCTCAAGAAGCTTGCCATGGACAGATACGAAGAGCAGGAGAAGACCATCGGAGCATTCGCTGATTTCCGCGAGCTTGAAAGAAGCGTTCTGCTCAGAGTCATAGACCGTCACTGGATGGATCATATCGATGACATGGACCAGCTCCGGCAGGGCATCGGACTTGCCGCATACGGACAGAAGGATCCGCTCGTTGAGTACAAGATGGAAGGCTTTGACATGTTTGATGGCATGATAGAGGGCATCCGCCAGGATACAACAAGAGTCATGCTGAACATAAAGATCCAGGTCAACCAGGAAATAGAGCGCAAGGAAGTCGCAAAGCCGATGGCTACCAACAGGGATGAATCGGTCAAAGGCCCGGTCAAGAGGACTGAGGATAAGATATATCCGAACGATCCATGCCCGTGCGGAAGCGGAAAGAAATATAAACAGTGCTGTGGCCGGAAAGCATGACCGGCGCGACAGGAAGAGGTGAACTGATTGGTACTTCTTGACCAGCTTAAATATGAATTAGGACAATATACGGATCCGCTCAATGAAATGGGATCTGCTCTGGACCGTCAGGGCAAGGAGAACAGGATAAGCGAGATCGAGCATGAGATGAACGCGCCGGGATTCTGGGAAAACGGAGACAATTCCGCCAATGTCGTTAAAGAGATGAAAGCTCTTAAGGACACCATCGCGGAATATGACAAGCTGTACGGCGAATACGAAGACATCCTGACCATGATCGAAATGGCTGAAGAAGAAAATGACGATGACACAGCCGCAGAGGCGCAGGAATCATTTGCCGCTTTTAAGAAGCATTTCGATGCCTACAAGATCTCCACGCTGCTTACAGGCGAATTCGACCACATGAACGCGATCCTCTCGCTCAACGCCGGAGCAGGCGGCACTGAGAGCTGTGACTGGGCAGGAATGCTCTACCGCATGTACACCAGGTGGGCAGCCCGCCAGGGATATGAAGTAGAAGTCCTGGACTATCTCGAAGGCGATGAAGCCGGAATAAAATCAGTCAAGATCCAGGTGAACGGGCTGAATGCTTACGGCTATCTGAAATCCGAAAAGGGAGTCCACAGGCTCGTGCGCATTTCCCCGTTCAACGCGGCCGGAAAAAGACAGACATCATTTGTATCATGCGACGTGATGCCTGATATCGAGGAGGATCTCGACATCGAGATCGCCGATGAGGATATCAGGATCGATACATACAGAAGCTCGGGCGCGGGCGGCCAGCACATCAACAAGACATCTTCCGCCATCCGTATAACCCACATACCGACCGGTATCGTGGTCCAGTGCCAGAATGAGCGGAGCCAGCACAAGAACAAGGACAAGGCCATGCAGGAGCTCAAGTCCCGTCTGTATCTGCTCAAGCAGGAGGAAAATGCCAAGAACCTGGCAGAGATAAGAGGAGAGGTAACTGATATAGGCTGGGGTAATCAGATCAGATCTTACGTGCTGCAGCCATATACCATGGTGAAAGACCTGCGTACCGGCTGCGAGACAGGAAATGTCAATGCAGTTCTGGACGGAGACCTGAACGATTTCATGAATGAGTATCTGAAGTATATAAACAAGTAAGGGGAAATAATAGGATGATAAATGTTGCTATCCTGGGATACGGAGTGATCGGCTCCGGGACATATACAGTCATTACGCAGAATCAGGATACCATAAAGGGAAATGCAGGAGACGGAGTTCAGGTCAAGGCCGTGCTCGATCTCAGGGATTTCCCGGGAAGCCCGATAGAGGACATCCTGACACATGATTTCAATGACATACTGAACGATGATGAGATAGACATAGTTGTTGAAGTCATGGGAGGGACCGGCGCAGCGTATAAGTTCGTAAAGGCTTCACTTGAAGCCGGAAAGAGCGTAGTTACCTCCAACAAGGCGCTTGTTGCGGCATACGGCCCCGAGCTCATCCGCATCGCCAGGGAGAAGAACATAAACTTCATGTTCGAAGCCAGCGTCGGAGGCGGCATCCCCATCATCAGGCCGCTCATCAGCTGCATCACAGCTGACGAGATCCTTGAGATAACGGGCATACTGAACGGTACGACTAACTTCATCCTTACTGACATGTATGAAGAGGGCAGCGAGTTTGAACCGGTATTAAAGCAGGCGCAGGCAAACGGTTTCGCGGAAGCAGACCCTACAGCCGACATTGAAGGCCATGACGCATGCAGAAAGATCGCCATACTTACAGCTCTGGCTGAGGGACAGTTCGTTGATTTTGAAGACATTCCGTGCAAGGGCATTACAGGAATTTCAGCTGAAGACATCGCTTATGCGAAAGCTCTCGGAAAGAAGATAAAGCTCCTGGCTTCCACAAGATATTCAGACGGGAAAGTCTACAGCGAAGTATCTCCGTGCATGATAGACAGCACGAATCCGCTCTATGCTGTTGACGGCGTCATGAATGCCATCCTTGTCAAAGGAAACATGCTTGGCAACGTGATGTTCTACGGGGCAGGAGCAGGATCGCTCCCTACCGCATCTGCGGTCGTATCTGACATAGTTGCCTGCTGCAGGCACATGCATGAGAACATTCCCGTCAGGATGGACCCGGAAAAGATAACTGTCCATGACCCGGCAGAGTTAAAAGACAGGTATTTCATCCGTGTGAGCAAGGATATGGACATCGCTTCAAAGGTTCCCTGCGAGTGCGAGATCACCATACCGGGTGCAGAGAGCGAGAAGGCAGTGATAACAAAAGCCGTTGCCGGCTCAGAGCTTAAAGCCCCGGGCGGTATCATCAGCTGCATCAAAGTACGTTAAAAAACAAACCGCCCCGAAACCATTTTCAGTTTCGGGGCGTTCAGTCCTAATAATGATCATGAAAGAGATAATCAACACAAACAGTGAGAAGGAAACATGGGATCTCGGATTCGAGATGGGAAAAAACGCTGAGCCCGGAACAGTCATATGCCTGGACGGGGATCTTGGCGTCGGAAAGACAGTGTTCACTGCCGGTTTTGCCCGGGGCCTCGGGATAAAGACTCCCATATGTTCTCCAACATTCACAATACTCCAGGTATATGAAGAGGGAAGGATCCCGCTTTATCATTTTGACGTATACAGGATAGCGGACTCATCAGAGATGGATGAGATCGGATTTGACGAATATGCATTTGGGAACGGTGCGTGCCTGATCGAATGGGGAAGCATGATCAGCGACATCCTGCCGGACGGTACGATATACATAAACATAAGAAAAAACCTTGAAAAGGGTTTTGACTACAGGGAGATCAGCATAGAAAGATGAAGATACTGGCAATAGAAAGCTCGGGCTCGGCAGCTTCGGCAGCAATTCTTCAGGATGAGAACATCATCATGGAGAAAAAGGGCCCGTTTAAGATAACACATTCAGAGACGCTCATGCCGCTGATAAAAGAATGCTTTGAAGAGAGCGGCCTTGAGCCGGGTGACATGGATCTGATAGCAGTCTCGGGCGGACCGGGATCATTTACAGGACTCAGGATCGGAAGCGCTACAGCCAAAGGTCTCGGATTCGCGCTCGGTAAAGACCTTGTGCATGTTCCGACACTGGAAGCGATGGCGATGAACTGCATCGGATCAGGCAGGGTAGCTGTCCCGATGATGGATGCCAGAAGAGGGCAGGTATATACAGGGATCTACGAGCTTGAAGACGGATATCCCAAAGCGGTCCTTGAAGGGTGCGCAATGGATGCCGGAGAGCTCATGGACATGATAAACACAAGATATCCTTCAGGCAAAGTCATCTTCCTGGGGGATGGAGCAGATGCTTTTAAGGATCTGATCCTTGACAGGTGCAGGGTGGACCATGCATTTGCGGAAGGCGACGACGCATACCAGAGGGCTTCAAGTGTCGGACTGCTGGGGCTGAGGAAAGCCCGAAACGGCGGTATGGTCAGCGCGGCGGAAGAGGCTCCCGTTTATCTGAGACCCAGCCAGGCTGAGAGAGTCAGGGCGGAGCAGAATGGAAATTAGTTATTACGAGATGACCGAAGACGACATACCGAGCATCGCTGAAATGGAACTCGAGTATTTCACGGTTCCCTGGTCAGAGGCGAGCATCGGCCATTACATGGAGCAGGGCAACACCCTGTTCATCGTGGCAAGACATGCATGCGGGGAGGATTATGTTGTCGCAGGATACATAGCCCTCATGTGCATACTGAATGAGTCGGAACTTGTCAGCATAGCGGTCCGTAAGGGATACCGCAACATGGGGATAGCCAGGGAACTGCTCGACATTGCGTACGGCATGGCAAAAGACCGGGGAGTTGAACTGATACATCTGGAAGTCAGGGAGAGCAACGAGGCGGCCATAGAACTGTACGAGAGCGAAGGATTTACAAGGGATGGCATAAGAAAAGGCTATTATGACAAGCCGAAGGAAGATGCCATTCTTTACACAAAACATTTTAAGGATTAAAGAATGCTGGACATTTGTTTACTCGGATGCGGCGGAATGATGCCGCTTCCAAGGCGCCATCTCACCTCATTGATGGCCAGATTCAACGGATCGAATATACTGATCGACTGCGGCGAGGGAACACAGATATCCATAAAGGAAAAGGGCTGGTCATTTAAAGCCATCGACCTGATCCTGTTTACCCATTACCACGGCGATCATATCGGGGGCCTTCCGGGACTCCTTCTTACGATGGGCAATTCCGACAGGACAGAGCCCCTCCGGATGATAGGCCCGAAGGGACTGAAGAGAGTAGTTGATTCCCTGCGGGTGATAGCACCGGAGCTTCCATTTGAGATCGAATACATTGAGATCGAAGGAAATGAGCAGACATTTTCGTTCGGAGAGTACCGGATCGAGGCTTTTAAAATCCATCACAGGGTTCCGTGCTACGGGTACAGCATCATCATAGACCGTGCCGGAAGATTTGATGCGGCGCAGGCACAGTCGCTTAAGATCCCTGTCAATTACTGGAGCGTCCTTCAAAGGGGCGAGGAAGTCACGTTTGAAGGCAATGTCTTTACTCCGGACATGGTGATGGGACCGCCGAGAAAAGGCCTTAAAGTAACTTACTGCACAGACAGCAGACCTGTTCCGCAGATAGCGGCAAAAGCTTCCGGAGCCGACCTGTTTATATGCGAAGGCATGTACGGGGACCCGGACAAGCAGGAGGATGCAATATCAAAGTATCACATGACTTTTCAGGAGGCCGCAAGGATCGGCGCCGAGGCGCAGCCGGAGATGATGTGGCTCACGCATTACAGCCCTTCACTCATAAGGCCTGCTGATTACATGGATGAGATACACACTATATTTGACCGGGTTGAGCCCGGAAAAGACCTTAAGAGCATCGAATTAAGGTTTGAAGATGACCAGGAGAATTGAAATGGAACCGGTAACAATATTGGCGATCGAGTCATCGTGTGATGAAACTGCGGCTGCCGTAGTCAGAAACGGAAGAGAAGTACTGTCAAATGTCATTTATTCGCAGATAGACCTTCATACCGTATACGGCGGAGTAGTGCCGGAGATCGCTTCCAGAAAGCACATAGAGAAGATAAACCAGGTAGTAAAGAAAGCACTTGATGACGCAGGAATTACACTTGACGATGTGGACGGCATCGCGGTTACTTACGGCCCCGGCCTTGTAGGCGCTCTCCTTGTCGGAGTGAGCTTTGCCAAGGCAGTGGCATTTGCGAAGAACAAGCCGCTCATCGGAGTACATCACATAAAGGGGCATGTCTGCGCCAACTTTATCACATATCCTGATCTTGAGCCGCCTTTCCTCTGCCTTGTCGCATCAGGCGGGCATACTCATCTTGTAATGGTGAGGGACTATCTGGATTATGAGATAATAGGGCGCACCAGGGATGATGCAGCAGGTGAGGCCTATGATAAGATCGCAAGGGCGATAGGACTCGGATACCCCGGCGGCCCCAAGGTCGAAAAGGCTGCGCACAACGGAAATCCTGATGCATTTGAATTCCCAAGAGCAAAGATAGACGATAATAAATACGATTTCAGCTTCTCAGGGCTTAAATCAGCTGTCCTCAATACTATCAACGGGGCAAAGATGAAGAATGAGGAAGTCAATCCTGATGATATCGCTGCCTCGTTCCAGGCAGCCGTGATAGACTCAATGAAGGAGCGTGTTCTGATGGCAGCCGAAGAGTTCGGGGCAAAGAGCTTTGCCATGGCCGGAGGAGTTGCGTCCAACCAGACGATAAGAAAAGCGCTGGAAGAGGCATGCACAGGAGCCGGCATCAGCTTTCACTGCCCGCCTCCGATACTCTGCACAGACAATGCAGCCATGATAGGAGCTGCCGGATACTATGAATACATTAACGGCAGATTCGACGGCCTGGACCTGAACGCGGTCCCCGGCCTCAAACTGGAGTAGAACATGAAGACCACAGCCATAGTGCTTGCCGCCGGAAAAGGGACCAGAATGGGCTCTGACGTGCCAAAACAGTATATGGAAGTAAACGGAAAGCCTGTCCTCATCTATGCACTGGAGAGCTTTGAAAAAAGCTGCGCAGACGACATCCTGATAGTTACTGACAGCGCATCTGTCAGTTATGTGAAGGATCTGGCGGAGCAGTATGGTATCACCCGCGTATGCGGTGTGATCGCCGGCGGGAGCGAGCGGTGCTTTTCGGTCCTTAACGCGCTGAGGTATCTCGCGCAGGAAGGCCAAAAGCCTGACTACGTGCTTATCCATGACGGTGCAAGACCATACATTACCCCTTCTGCTGTTGACATGCTCGCGGATGCTGTCACACATTACGGGGCGGTAGTAGCCGCTGCTCCGTCTAAGGATACCATCAAAATAACGGATCCCGAAGGCTTCGTCGAGTCTACGACTGACCGCGCAGTAACATGGTGCGCACAGACTCCGCAGTGCTTTGAGTTTGACTCCATAATGGAAGCTTATGAGCAGGTCATAGCTCCGCTGTTAGACACCGATAGTCCGGTAACGGCAACTGATGATTCCATGGTATATGAGAAGGCATTCCCGTCTTCGAGGGTAAAGCTGATCGATACCGGGACAGAGAATGGAAAGATTACCACTGCCGCCGATCTGGAGTACATGAAGTATTTTTTCAGGCAGCAGTAATTTGCAAGGGCAGATACTTTGGGTTTTTGTCCATGTAAAGTATAGAAAAACGCATAATACATGGGTGTTATCTGGTTGGGATATCCATGTAAATAGATGAAATCAAGAATATGCATGGACAGATTGATATGTACCTGTCCATGCATTTTTATTAAACCACAGTTTTACATGGATCAAACCCCTGTCATTATCCTGTTATCTGCCCATGTAAAAACATCAAACCGATAAAATACATGGCTCAGGAGTCCTAAACTGGTCCATGTAAAAAAGACAGATAAGCAAAATACATGGATTAAGGCTCCCGCACCTGCCCATGTAAAAACGTCAAACCGGCAAAATGCATGGAGCAAAACCACAAAAACCACACGAACCGCCGAAACTGCAACCAACAAAACCGCCGCATAAACAAAAAAAACAGCCGCACTGTTCAGTGATATGCTACCCACAGTACGGCTGCTTTTAAGTGATATATTTTACTTTCTTGTCTTGATAGCTGCCTGAGCTGCTGCAAGTCTTGCGATAGGGACACGGAAAGGTGAGCATGATACATAGTCAAGTCCGAGTTCATTGCAGTACTCAACAGATGTAGGATCTCCGCCGTGCTCGCCGCAGATACCGATGTGGAGCTTGGAGTTGGCAGCTTTTCCTGAATGAATGGTCATGTTCATGAGCTGTCCGACGCCTGAACGGTCAAGTCTTGCGAACGGATCATTTTCAAAGATCTTCTTGTCAAAGTAAGCATCCATGAACTTGGTGGAGTCATCACGGCTGAAGCCGTAAGTCATCTGGGTCAGGTCATTTGTACCGAAGCAGAAGAAATCAGCTTCCTTTGCGATCTCACCGGCAACAAGACATGCTCTCGGGATCTCGATCATTGTTCCGACAAGATACTGGATACGGATACCTGCAGCCTCAAGCTCGGTCTCGACTGTGTCGACAACCAGCTCCCTGATGAACTGATATTCCTTGACATCGCAGATAAGAGGGATCATGATCTCAGGACGGACCTTGAATCCCGGATGTTCCTTTGTGACCTTGATGGCAGCCCTGATGATCGCCTGAGTCTGCATTACTGTGATCTCAGGATAGGTGATCGCAAGACGGCATCCTCTGTGACCCATCATCGGGTTGAACTCTTTGATGGAGTCTATGCGGGCCTTGACCTCTGCAACAGTCTTGCCCTGTGAATCAGCCAGTGCCTTGATGTCTTCCTCAGTCTGGGGAACAAACTCATGAAGAGGAGGATCCAGGAAACGGATCGTTACCGGATATCCTTCAAGAGCAACAAAGAGCTCTTCAAAGTCGCCCTGCTGATAAGGCTCGATCTTGGCAAGAGCAGCCTCGCGCTCTTCTTTTGTATCGGAGCAGATCATTTCCCTGAATGCAGCGATCCTGACCGGATCAAAGAACATGTGCTCTGTACGGCACAGACCAATGCCTTCGGCACCGAGTTCACGTGCTTTCCTTGCATCCTGAGGAGTGTCGGCGTTTGTACGTACCCTTAAAGTCCTGAAGCGGTCAGCCCACTTCATGATACGGCCGAACTCACCTGCTATTGTAGCGTCAACTGTAGGGATGGCGCCTTCATAGATATTTCCTGTTGAGCCGTCGATGGAAATGACGTCTCCCTCGTGGAATGTCACTCCGCCGAGTGAGAATTCCTTAGCTTCCTCATCGATGATGATGTCTCCGCATCCTGATACACAGCATGTGCCCATTCCTCTTGCAACAACAGCTGCATGGCTGGTCATGCCTCCGCGTACGGTAAGGATACCCTGGGCTGCCTTCATGCCTGTGATGTCCTCGGGAGATGTCTCAAGCCTTACAAGGATGACTTTCTCTCCGCGCTCGTTCCATGCCTCAGCGTCATCAGCGGTGAAGACGATCTTTCCTGAAGCAGCTCCCGGAGAAGCTCCGAGTCCTTTGCCGAGAGGAACAGCTTTCTTAAGTTCCTTGACATCGAACTGGGGATGGAGAAGAGTATCCAGATTTCTGGGGTCGATCATGAGAACGGCTTCTTCCCTTGTCTTCATTCCTTCATCAACAAGGTCGCATGCGATCTTGAGAGCGGCCTGGGCGGTACGCTTGCCGTTACGGCACTGAAGCATGTAGAGCTTACCGTTTTCAATGGTGAACTCCATGTCCTGCATGTCATGGTAGAGTTTTTCAAGAACGTCGCAGACATTGACAAATTCAGCATAAGCTTCAGGGAACTTGTCAGCCATCTGCTCGATGGGCATCGGAGTACGGATACCTGCAACGACGTCTTCACCCTGGGCATTTACGAGGAACTCACCCATGAGTTTCTTTTCGCCTGTTGCGGGATCTCTTGTAAATGCAACGCCTGTTCCTGAGTTGTTGTTGAGGTTTCCGAAAACCATGGGCATGACATTTACGGCTGTTCCCCATGAATAAGGGATGTCGTTGTCACGTCTGTATACATTTGCCCTCGGGTTATCCCATGAACGGAAAACGGCCCTGATGGCTTCGAAAAGCTGTACTTCGGGATCGGAAGGGAAATCCTCACCGATCTGTTTCTTATATTCAGCCTTGAACTGTTCAGACAGTTCCCTGAGATCATCAGCTGTAAGGTCGATGTCATATACAACGCCTTTTGCTTCCTTCATTTCATCGATGAGCTGTTCAAAATACTTTTTGCCGACGCCCATTACAACATCAGAGAACATCTGGATGAAGCGGCGGTATGAATCATATACGAAACGCTCGAATCGCGGATCGTTGTTGCCCGCGATCATTGCAGCCACTACATCGTCGTTAAGTCCGAGGTTGAGGATTGTATCCATCATGCCGGGCATGGATGCGCGTGCGCCGGAACGGACAGAAACAAGAAGGGGATTGACATTATCGCCAAAGCTCTTTTTGTTGATCTCTTCCATTTTGTGGACAGACTCGCGGATCTCTGCTGCGATCTCGTCATTGATCATGCGGCCGTCCTCGTAATACTGGGTGCAGGCCTCGGTTGTGATCGTGAATCCCTGCGGAACAGGAAGACCGATGTTTGTCATTTCTGCAAGATTGGCTCCCTTGCCTCCGAGGAGTTCGCGCATTTCAGCATTTCCCTCGGAAAACATGTAACAGAATTTTTTGCTCATAATTCACTCCTTATTTTTACTTGAAAAGATTATAACATAAGGGGTTTTTTGATAATATCGGCAAAACAATAAATTGCATATCAAAAAAACAATTTTTTTATGCAATTTTCATATAAGAGCGGGTTTTTTACGCTGGTTTTAGTCCTATTGATAACTTGTTTATTATTGAAAATGTTAGTATAATGCAATCACATTCCGAGCAGTTTTCAAACTGCCGATATTGATCAATTTGGGAGAATAAAATGGAATACTCAAATCTGTTTGTATGCCTGATGGGAATGGGGACTGTTTTCTTTGGCCTCATAGCCATCATTGTGCTCGTTTCCATCATGAGCGGCATAGTAAGAAAAACTGACAAAGTAATGAAAAATCCTGAAGGTACAAAGTCTGCACCTGTGCCTGCTCCGGCAGCGGCGGATCCGGGGGAGATCACTCCGGAACTGATCGCAGCTGTTTCCGCGGCCATTGCCGAAGAAACGGGAAAAGACCTTAGCGCGATAAGAATAGTATCTTTCAGGAAAGCATAAAGAGGGAAGAAAATGAAAAAGTACAGAGTTAATGTTAACGGAACCGTTTATGAAGTTGAGATAGAAGAGATGACCGGTGCTCCTGCTGCGGCACCTGCCCCGGCTCCCGCTCCTGCTCCTGCAGCACCTGCCCCTGCAGCTGCACCCGCAGCAAATGCTGAGGTGATCGCAGCTCCCATGCCGGGCAATGTGCTGTCAGTCAAAGTCGCAGTCGGCGAGCAGGTCAAAAAGGGCCAGATCCTCATGATCCTTGAAGCCATGAAGATGGAAAACGAGATCATCTGCCCGAGAGACGGACGTGTTTCTTCAATACCGGCAGCAGCCGGCACAACCGTGGATACCGGAAATACC
>JAZOAJ010000183.1:0-7451 GCA_045595385.1 Lachnospiraceae bacterium
CCATGTGCCGTCCTTATTCCGGACCCATCCGTTATCATGCGCTCCGCATCTTGTGCAGACTCTGTCCCTGAAATCATGTCCAAGCGCAGGTATCACCCAGCTGTTTTCATCTATCTGGGTATATTCCTCGCCGTCAAAAGAGAAAAAATCCCCGCATTCTGTACATGTCCAGTATTCGGAGTTTCCTTCTTCTGTACAAGTTGGTGAAACTGCGCTGACATTTGAATAGGAATGGGCATGCTCAGTCTCTTCCGGCAAAACCTCTTCCGGCTCCCCGGGTTCTGTATCAGCAAAAACTGCTGCTGCTGAAAATATCAGCAGCAACGCAGCTATCATCATTCCGGATATCAGTTTTATTCTTCCCGTTATCCTCATTTTACCAGCATAGTACCTCATGCCCGGTCTCTGTTACCAGAACCTGGACCTCCCACTGTGCCGAGGGAAGACCATCCTTTGTGTAAATGGTCCATCCGTTATTTTCATCAGTATAGAACTCATGCGTCCCCATGTTGACCATAGGCTCGATCGTAAAGACCATGCCGGGTACCATGAGCATTTCTGTTCCCGGTTCTGATACATGACTTACCCAGGGTTCTTCGTGGAATGCTTTTCCGCAGCCATGGCCGCCTATGTCCCTGACTACCGAATAGCCGTTGGCAATGGCATGCTGATTAACAGCGTTTCCCATGTCTCCCAGGAAATGCCATGGGATCACCTGTTCAAGGCCCTTTTCAAGGCACTCCTTTGTTACTTCAACAAGGCGTCTGTTCTCGGGACTGACATTTCCGATACAGAACATTCTTGATGAGTCGGAAAAATACCCGTTCAGGATTGTAGAGCAGTCAACGTTGATGATGTCACCGTCCTTAAGGATGACATCGGCACTCGGGATACCATGACACACAACATTGTTGATCGAAGTGCAGACGCTCTTGGGATATCCTTCATAGTTGAGGTCGGCAGGGATGCCTCCCATGCCGTAAGTGATCTCATTTACTATGTTATCGATCTCAAGTGTGGACATGCCTTCGTGGATCTGTTTCGCAACCTCATCCAGAACTGCCATGTTGATCTTCGCACTTGCTTTTATCCCTTCGATATCCTCAGCAGTCTTAAGCAGATCGTGTCCGGGCACCTCGTGTCCTTCCCATGCAAAATGCCTGATCCTGTCATCAAATGCCTCATGACATTTTTTGTACTTCAACCCGCTGCCGCACCAGCACGGGTCATTTCTGCCTATTTTGTAAAAAACCATTTTTTGCTCCATTTGTCATATGATCCGGCTTAAAGACAGATCACGTTTTTTATATGTTCAGCTACCGCTTTTCCGAGCTTATGCTGATCTTCCGGATCCATATGTATTCCGTCTTTATCACTTGTCTTTGCATATTCGCCCGCGTCCAGGAATGAGCAGCCGTACATGTCAGCTAACTTTTTATACCACTCCGCCAGTTCGGATGACACCTTGATCGAGTTTTCATACCCGTAACTGTCGCCGAGCCACGAATCCCTTATCGCTTCTGATACGACAGGCGGAGACATGAGCATGATCTTAAAGCGGTCTTTGCAGCGGAAGCGGTTGAAAGACTGTACTTTTTCCAAAAACAGCTGCATCTCTCCTGCAATGTCCATTGATGAGTAAGCAAATTTTCGCTTACAGTCATTTACTCCCAGCATTATTATTATCAGGTCAAACGGATCATGGCTTTCCATGCATGGCAGGATGTATTTGATCCCGTTCTTTTCGCCTTCTGCCGGATCATCTGTTGCTATCGTTCGGCCGCACTGGCCTTCCTCGATTATCTGGTATTCATCGCCCAGTTCATTCTGAAGGACCATTGGCCACCTGTCCTCTTCATCAAACCTTTTGATGTCTGACGGATCAGCGCCCCAGGTAAGGGAATCACCGAAACATAAAACTCTTTTCTTCATTCTCTCTACCTCCGTTATTTATTTTTTCCGGCTAACATTATACTTTATTTACTTAACAAACGCCACAGATAAAGAAGATCAATACCCCATGACCCTGGAGGCAAGCATCGGATAATTCCTTGGGTCGCCGGGAATTGACGTCTTATATCCGCACCATTCATCTTCATGTGCTTCGTACCACTCCTCCGCCTGCCAGGCAAGCGATTCTCCAAAAAAGAATAAAGGATTTATCTGAATGAATCCTTCCGTTAACGGCCCGTTATATTTCGGGATCTCAGACAGATCATCTGTTTTTTCCGCTCCCAGCCAGTACAGAGTTGAAAAGTGTATATGATAGCCTGTAGTAACACCTGTAACTCCTACTTTTCCGATAACTTCGCCGGCATTAACATGATCTCCGACATTTACCTGTACCGATTGGCTTTGAAGCTCATGGTATTCATAGATCAGGCCATTCCCAACATATACAGCAACAGCTTCTCCGGGGTAGCTTCCAAATCTATCAATGTTTTCATATCTTTGATGGTTAACATATACAACTGTCCCCGACGCCACGGCAAGCAGTTCTTTACCCGGCTGATCGCAGATCAGATCTACGCCCAAATGGCCGGTTTCCGGGTTTGTCCAGCTATGAACCTCACAGTAGCATGCATGAACACACACGATCTCACATAGGTCTCCCATGTTACCGAAACAGATATCTCCATCTTCAGTGACAGGCTTAAAAACAGTATCAAAATAGAATGGCTCTGCCGGTGATGAGATCAATCCGTTTACGACATTGTAGGGAATGCCATTAGAAAACACTGTCCCCGAATAACTCCTATCGAGCAATCCATTTTTCACATACCAGATATTTAGGCCATCAAATACGACCCCATTTTTCCCAGGGTCAAAAGTGCCATCTTCTTTTACATATAGCCCGCCTGAAACTATTTCTTCTGAAGCTCTCTCTCCTGAAGGTTTAAGATAATAGTATGTTCCATCCAGCTGTTGCCAGCCTGTGAGCATTACTCCTGCATCTGAAAAACAATAGTCATGACCGTCTATGATCTGCCAGCCTGTAGCCATTGCTCCCGTATCTGTCAGATAAAAACTTTCATCATCTATCTGCTGCCATCCTGTGACCATTGCCCCGGTCTTCTTAAAATAATACCGGTTTTCACCTATCTGCTGCCATCCGGTAACCATCTCTCCGGTATCTTTAAAATAATATTTCCCTCCACTTATTGTTTTCCAGCCTGTTGCCATCTCTCCGTTTTTATTAAAAAAGTACCAACTGCTCCCATCTCTTTGCCATCCGCTTAAGTGTCCGGTTTCCTCTGGCATGTCATACTCAGGATCTGAACTTAATTGCTCATTTTCTCCATTCAGGCCGTTGATCTCAACTGATGCTGCCGACGGTTCTTCGTTCAGGTCTCCTTCATTATTTTTTTGTGCAAAAAGTATTATGCCTGCAGTAATGATCGCCAGCAGGATGATTATCAACATGATCAAATGCGGTTTGATTTTAGTTTTCATTGGTAAACATTATACTTTATTCTGATCATTTGTACCATATAACAAAACACCGACCGCATTGTGATGGAAAACGGCCGGTGCTCCCATAAAGAAAATACATCGCACTATGTATTTTGCGGGCTGTTTTTAGGTCATCATCATAACATGATGCCCGGATATTGTCGAGCATTTCCAATTCCCAGACAATCTGATACAATCATAAAAAAGGAGGGAATGAAAATGGCACTTGTACATCTGGATTTTGAAAGTCAGTACTGCGCGTTTAATCAGGATGTTTATATCATTCTTCCTGACCGTCCCCGCAGAGTTGACGCAGCATCATTTTATTCAAGCGGCAAAAAGTATAAGGTTCTCTGGCTGCTGCACGGCACATTTGGCGGATACAGCGACTGGATCCGCAAATCCAACATTGAGACATATGCATGTGAGCATGACCTGATCGTTGTCATGCCGGGCGTCATGAACAGCGACTACGAGCCCTGGAACAACCTGGCAAACGGCTATGATTCCTGTAAATACATAATTGACGAACTCATGCCTCTGGTGCATAACTGGTTCCCTGCATCTGACAAACGGGAAGACAATTTTATCGCAGGCCTCTCAATGGGCGGCGGCGGAACCATAAAACTTGCGCTCGCTTACCCTGAAAAATTCGCGGCTGCTGCATCTCTGTCATCAGCTCCGTGGTTTTTTGATGACAGAAGGGAAGAGCTTGAAGATATCTTTGCCCGGGACAGAAAATATTTCCTGGAGTCAGATGATGAACAAACCAAGCGGAATCTCAGGCTTTACAACCAGATGCACCGTTATGACAGTGTTGAAGAATTCCTTGCTTCACCGTCAAATACCAGCAGGACGCTTGACCGCATGGCAAATGACCCCCGCCTGCCGCGTCTCTTCTTCTCAATAGGAACAGAAGACCCGGGTTATGAGAGGTTCGAAAAATTCAGACGCCATGCTGAGGAGATCGGCCTTAAAGTCGAGTTCCATACCGGGCCCGGCGTTCATGAATGGCGTGTGTGGGAGCGTGATATCCAGCTGGCTCTTAAGTTTTTCGGGATAGACGGCGACATAAAAGGCAATCTGTTCTGATCCGAAACAGTTTTATATGATAAAAGGACCTTGCTGACATCACATCAGCAAGGTCCATGTTTTTTCAGACTGTATATCAGGCTTGGTTTCAGTCTTATACTTCCTCAACAACAACGTCCGGGTTGTTATAGAGTTTTTCTTTATAATGATGTTCATCCTCAAGCATCATGTCTTTGACCTTCATAAGTCGTATCTGGCTGCTTCGTTCATTCTCATCCAGCTTCATCATGATATACTTGATCGTTTCCTGTGTCTGAGGGATCATGACATGCTCAAGCGCATTAACACGGCGCCTTGTCTTCTCGATCTCGGATGCCATCAGCTGGCAGGATTTCTCAACCTCTGCGAGCCTCAGCATATCCTCAAATACAGAAGAGAGGCTCTCCACGGCAAGATCCAGATCAGCGGAAGTAAAGGCGAAGCCGTATGAGTAGATGTCATTGGCATCCGCGGTCTTGGTACGATACTCAAATACCGGAACCTCAACGCTCATTACATTCCTGACGCCGGCATCAAGCGTAACGCTCTGGCGCGGAGCGATGAAAGCGGCATTTACCTCTTCATCTTCCATGCCCGCCCTTGCAAGGACAAAGTCCTTGTTTGCTTTTGCTATTCCGGTCTCTACCCTGTCCCTGAGGGTTCTGTTCTCACGGATCAGGTCAAGGAACTGGCGCATGAGCTCGTCACGTTTGTCCTTCAGCAATTTATGTCCCTTAATGGCAGTCGCCAGCTTCTTTTTCTGCTTGGCGAGCTCCATACGGGTCGGATTAACCTGTTTCCTGGTAGCCATGGTCTATCTCCTATGCGTCATAGTACTTGTCAAGGAATTCGTCTTTAATTCTCTTGAGCTCTGCCCTCGGAAGGATCCTCAGCAGTTCCCAGCCGATATCGAGAGTCTCCTCGATATCCCTGTTGACATAGTTGCCTTGAGATACATATATCTTTTCAAATTCATCAGAGAACTTGGCATACAGCTTGTCCATGTCAGTAAGAGCTGCCTCACCAAGGACTATCATGAGTTCCTTTGCTTCTTTTCCACGGGCATATGCTGCGAAAAGCTGGTTCATGGTGTTAGCGTGGTCAGCACGTGTCCTGCCCTCACCGATACCTTTGTCTTTCAGACGTGAAAGAGAAGGAAGAACATCGATAGGAGGAACTATTCCCTGTCTGTAAAGCTCACGGCTCAGGATGACCTGTCCCTCAGTGATGTATCCTGTAAGGTCAGGGATGGGATGAGTCTTGTCATCTTCAGGCATTGTAAGGATCGGGATCATTGTGATGGATCCTTCCTTGCCTCTCTGACGTCCGGCTCTTTCGTACATGGTCGCAAGGTCTGTGTACATGTATCCGGGATATCCACGACGTCCGGGCACTTCCTTACGTGCTGCGGAGATCTCACGAAGTGAGTCTGCGTAGTTCGTAATGTCTGTAAGTATGACCAGAACGTGCATGTTCTTTTCGAATGCGAGGTACTCTGCTGCGGTAAGAGCCATCTTAGGAGTAGCAACACGCTCTACTGCAGGGTCATTTGCAAGGTTAACGAACATGACTGTTCTGTCGATAGATCCGGAATCCGTAAATGACTTCGTGAAGAAGTTTGCTTCCTCGAAAGTGATACCCATTGCAGCGAAAACAACCGCAAACTGCTCGTCTGTTCCACGGACTTTTGCCTGCCTTGCGATCTGGGCTGCAAGCTCTGCATGCGGAAGACCTGACATTGAGAATATCGGAAGCTTCTGTCCACGTACCAGAGTGTTAAGTCCGTCGATAGCGGAAACACCGGTCTGAATGAACTCATTCGGATAGCTTCTTGCTGCAGGGTTCATCGGAAGGCCGTCAACATCCATCCTCTTCTCGGGAAGGATCTCCGGACCGCCATCGATGGGACGTCCAAGTCCGTCAAATACACGGCCGAGCATGTCTTCTGAAACTCCCAGCTCCATGGAACGTCCAAGGAATCTTACCTTGCTGTCCTTGGGGTTGATACCCGTAGAAGATTCAAACAGCTGAACAAGCGCGTTGCTGCCGTCTATCTCAAGCACTTTACATCTTCTTTTCTCGCCATTTGCAAGTTCAATCTCGCCCAGTTCGTTGTAAACAACACCTTCAACGCCCTGAACGAGCATCAGAGGACCTGCTATTTCCTGTATTGTCCTATACTCTTTTGGCATAACTTAATCCTCCACTTCCAGTTTAGAAACCTCAGCCTTGAGTTCGGCAAGGATCTTCTCGTATTCATCAACGATCTGATCCTGAGGAGTATATTTATAACGTCCGATCTTCTCTCTGACAGCCAGATTGACTATCGGGTCAATTCCGACGCCCCTGTTAAGAGCTTCCTGAGCCTCATCATAATAGCTGAGGATGAGGAGCATCATGAGGAACTGCTTCTCAAGGGAAGTGTATGTATCGATCTCGTGGAATGAATCCTGATGCAGGAAGTCTTCACGGATCGAACGGGCTGCCTCCATCTTCAGTCTGTCGGGTGCTGAAAGAGCATCCATTCCGACAAGCTGTACGATCTCTTCGAGCGCTGCCTCGTCTGACAGAAGCCTTACTATGCGGGCTCTGCATTCCATCCAGGGTCCGCCTGCTGCTTCGTCAAACCAGTCACCCATTCCGTCAACATACAGAGAGTAGCTTGTAAGCCAGTTGATCGCGGGGAAATGTCTCTTATATGCAAGGTTGGAATCCAGTCCCCAGAAGACCTTTACGATACGGAGAGTTGCCTGTGATACCGGTTCGGAAAT
Source organism: Lachnospiraceae bacterium (assembly GCA_045595385.1). Taxonomy (GTDB): domain Bacteria; phylum Bacillota; class Clostridia; order Lachnospirales; family Lachnospiraceae; genus RGIG5612. The sequence goes on from JAZOAJ010000183.1 coordinate 7,296, forward strand.
ATCACCGCCGGCAGGAGAAACAGCTCCGATAACTGAAAGGGCTCCTTCTCTCGGTTTGGACCCGTTTGAAATGACACGGCCTGCGCGCTCGTAGAACTGTGCAAGACGGGAACCGAGGTATGCAGGGTATCCTTCCTCACCGGGCATTTCCTCAAG
>JAZOAJ010000184.1:0-2738 GCA_045595385.1 Lachnospiraceae bacterium
TCTATGGACAGTCCGTCCAGTGCTGCCCAGTCCGAGCCGTTTACGGCTTCGGCGATTTTTGCAGCATCATTTTCCGTTACTCTGACAAGACGCCTTACGAGAGCATCGTCTTCGTAGATGTCAACGATCGGCTCAAGATAGCACATGCCTATGCAGCCTGTGATGGAAAGCGCTGTATCAGTTCCCTTAAGGCACTCTTCAAGTGCGCTGTATACTTTGGCAGCCCCTGCAGCGATACCGCAGCTGCCTTCTCCTACCGCGATCCTCTTCATGACTGTTCCTCCTGCGCCTTTGCTTTAAGTTCCCTTAAAATGTTGATGGTCTTTTCCGGTGTCAGAGTACCGTAGGTCTCTCCGTTTATCATCATTACCGGAGACAGTGAGCAGCATCCGAGGCATGCAACGCTCTTCAGCGTAAAAAGTCCGTCCTCAGTTGTCTCGCCGTCTTTTATGCCAAGTTCTTCTGTAATGGCAGCCTCGATCCTCTCAGACCCGTTGACATGGCAGGCGGTTCCCTGGCACTGCATGATCAGGTACTTTCCTACCGGTTTGAGTCTGAACTGGGTATAGAATGTCGCGACACCCATTACCTTGGCAGGTGAATTCCCTGTGGCTTCCGCGATCCTGTACATCACATCTGTGGGAAGATAGCCGTAGATCTCCTGCGCCTTCTGCAGGATGGTGATAAGGCTTCCCGGTACAGATGCATATTCGTCCAGGATCCCTGTGATCAGCGACAGATCACTGGGTTTTGAATTGCACTCACACATATTTTTTCTCCTTTTTTATATAATTACCTGATTATATTTTATATGTATAGCAGTTACTCTGCAATATCTATTCCTGTCCCGTCAAATAACGGTATGAAGCTTTCGTCCGCAGTATCTCCCATCTGGATCATGACATTTTCCAGACCGAGGCCGACCGCCCTGTCGACGACTCTGTCATACTCCTCAGATGTCAGTTTTCTGTTCAGCTCCTCCTGTGGAAAATCCGTGCGCATCGGAGTGTACTGGCTCATCAGCGAGATCCAGATGTCGTTTCCGAATGTATCTGCCAGCCATTCTAGCACGCGGCAGCTGTCCTGTACCTGTCCGGGGATCACCAGATGCCTTACACACACGCCCTTTACCATGATGCCGCACTCCCCGACATCTTCCTTCGTATATGTGTTTCCTTCCGCGGCGGGCATCGATGCGTCATGCCCGTACGGGACGAACTTCGCAGGGCCTGCTTTTTGGACCATCCACCTGATCGCGCTCATTGCCGCCTCAGGATAATCGGGAGCGTTCATGTATCTGCGCGACAGCTCTTCTGACAGAGTCTTAAGGTCCGGGAGCCAGATGTCCACCAACCCGTCAAGCATCTCCAGAGCTTCGGTGCGCTCGTATCCTCCGCTGTTCCACAATACGGGTATCTTAAGAGAGCCGTCTAAGCGCACGGTCTGAAGGGCTTCTTTTATAAACGGGATATAAGGTGTGCCGGTCACCAGATTGATGTTGTGCGCGCCTTTGGACTGAAGTTCAAGAAAGATCTGTGAGAGGCGCTCAGGGGTAATGTTCAGGCCGAAGCTGTCCCTGCCGGAAATGGAGCTGTTCTGGCAGTACACGCATCCCAGGCCGCAGCCTGAGAAGAAAACAGTGCCGCTCCCCTTGAGTCCTGAGATGAACGGCTCTTCGAAATAGTGCAGCCCTGCCCTTGCAGCCCTTATCTCTCCGGGGCAGCCGCAGTAACCGGAAGTCACTGTCCGGTCGGCGTGACATTTTCTCGGGCACAGGGTGCAGTCATTCATTACCATATGAAGTTTGCCTTTACGGATTCACCGTTGTCGATGAGCAGGTTCTCGCCGGTCATTGACTGGTTGATGCATGCGAGGAAATATACCCACTGCGCGATCTCGGCGGGGTCGGACCATTTGCCGAGTAAGGTCTCATCAAGGACAGCCTTATAGAGCTCGGGGCTTTCAAGGATGTGCCTGTTGGCATTTGTCAGGACGCCGCCGGGGCAGATGCTGTTTGCGCAGGCACCGTAAGGTGCGAGGCGGATGGCGAGATTCTTGGTATATGATACAAGTCCGCCTTTTGAAGCGGCATAGTGAGGGAACTCAGAGCCTGTAAGGCCCGAAGCCGATGCTATGTTGACAACTGCCTTTATATGGTCCTGGAACGCGTAAAACTCAGTGAGGTTCACGGTCGCGGTAAGGTTCACTGCGATATCGTACTCTGTCTGGGTCTGGACGCCTGCGCAGTTTACGAGTACCTCTATGCCCTCTATCTCGGGATAGTCGGTATCGCATATGTCGTGCAGGATGTGGATATACCTCTCATCTTCAATTGCGGGAGGCAGGACATCCATGCCGATGACGGTATGCCCTCCTCCTATGAACATTTCGCAGACGGCGCTTCCGATGCCGCCGCTCGCTCCGGTAACAAGTATTTTCATGCCAATCCCTTTCTGTATTCCTTATACTGCGCTCCCACGCCTTTCTTCTCCCAGCTCTTCACGACCCTGTATCCTATTGGTGAGAACACAACTTCGCACAGCAGTTCCACCACTGCTCCGGTAGCCGCGCACATGAGGCACTGCGTCATCGTCCATCCGAAGAAGTTATGGGAGACAATGAGCGCGAAGACCAGATTGTCAACGAACTGCGCGATCACTGTCGATACGTAGCTCCTCAGGGCAAATGTGCCGAAGCTGTTCTTCTCCGCCATCTTGCCGATCGCCCAGTTGAGCCAT
>JAZOAJ010000185.1:0-3205 GCA_045595385.1 Lachnospiraceae bacterium
CAGATATTCAGATACAGCGAGTCCTCACTGACAGGCTCCCGGTAATTGTCGAAAAGAGATATCTCATAATCATGATATCCTATGATCTGCGCCAGGGAATAATAGATTGGCAGATTTCTGGTCTGCATCGACATAGGCGCAAAATGATCTGCTGCCAGTACGCCCTCCCAAGGGTCCGCGCTCTCCGGTTCTTTCCACCTGAGGTCACCCACCGGAGGCTTGGCGTACGGTATGCCGGCATATACCTCAACTGCCCCGTCTTCAGTCAGTACGCCTGTGAGGTCGCCCTGATTTACATGCACAATATCCGTGGTGCCGGCGCTTTTTCCCTGCACGGCAGGGACCGATTTATATGGCGGCCATGATATCCACAGGATGCATGCAAATGCAGCAATGAGCGCCAGCCATGCCAGGAATCTTACCGGACGGCTCTTGCCTTTCAGCACCCATATCCTGATAATGATGAACGCTAATATAACGATCGCTGCCAGTATCCATCCAAGGATGGTATGCTTTCCAAGTTCAAGTACCGCCGCGAAGATAAGTGCCGCAACGATCAGCAGTATGCGCCATAGTATGCCGCGTCCGTTTTTTCCGTTAGATTTCTTTTTCATGATATTTCACTTCCCGGATCATCAACTCCCGCCTGCGCAGCGTGCTACAAGTACTACTGTAAGAAATATGATGACAGCCAGCAGGATAAAGGCGAAACATCCGTTGCCGCTTCCTGCACGCCTGCTGTTTCTTTCAGCAGCCTGCCTGAACCGGTCTGCGTCCTTCATTACAGGATCATTATCCTGATCAGGGGATCCTTCATTAAGTCCCATTACCTTACCTCCCAAACTCATCACAGCCTGCTGCAGCTCAGTCGACCGGACGTTTGATCTTCCTTTCTATGCTCTTTTTAAACACGTCCGTGTCAATGATCCCTTTAAGGGCCTCAACATATTTCTCAGCTTTATGGACAACATAGTTATCAGCATCGATCGGTATGCCGGTAGACTGCATGCGCTTTATGCTCCAGATATACAGGATATCCAGTGCCGGCATCACCTCTTCACCAATCTCTGTAAGCGAGTATTCCACCTTCGGCGGTATGGTATCATAAGAGACCCTTTTTATCAGTCCGTCGCTTATGAGTTCCTTCAGCTGCTGAGCCAGAACCTTCTCTGAAACAGGGATCGCTTTCAGAGTCTGCTTGAAGCGGATCTTGCCAAAAGTATATATCTCATGGAGTATCGTCATCTTCCATTTCCCGCCTATACAGGCCAGCGCGTAGTGATATGGGTTTACCGGGCTGCTGATATCTATTTTTGTTGCCATTTTTTATTGTCCTTTTTTCTTTTTTTACCTTAATTTACACCGATTTTCAGCACTAAATATCTGCTATTCCTTTATATTATAATAACTAACCTGTTGGTAAGCAACTTACTTTTTGGTAAGTTACTTACTATATCGTGAGTGTTGCACAAAAAACGTTTCCATAATAGAATAAATTAACAACAAAATACACAAAAAATATTGGTTATTTGTTGGAAAGGAGGCAACTAACTAAAATGGTTAATCTGGAAAAGAATTTTGTTAACAACATGTTTTCCGTAGAGGGGAAGGTGGCCCTTGTAACAGGTGCTACAGGAGCTCTCGGTTGTGTACTTTCAAAGGCATACGGATATGCCGGCGCTAAAGTATTTATGACTGGCAGAAATGAGAACAAACTCAAAGCCCTCGAAGAGGAATTCAAGGCTGAAGGCATCGACTGCGCTTACGCTGTTGCAGATCCCTCATCAGAAGCTGATGTTGACGCTCTCATCAAGGCTGCTGTTGAAAAATACGGTGAGATCAACATCCTCGCCATCGCTCACGGATACAACAAGCCCCAGAACGTACTCGATCAGTCTGTAGCTGACTGGCAGTATATCATGGATGCTGACTGCAAGAGCGTATACATCGTTACCAAGAAGGTTGCTGAGCAGATGGTAGCTCAGGGCAAGGGCGGCAAGATGGTAGTTGTTACCAGCCAGCGTTCAACACGCGGCATGGCAGGCTACACCGGATACTGCACGAGCAAGGGCGGCGCTGACATGATGGTATCATGCCTTGCATGCGACCTTACAGCAAAATACGGCATCAACGTCAACTCCATCTGCCCGACTGTATTCCGCAGCGATCTGACAGAGTGGATGTTCGATCCCGAAAGCGCAGTTTACAAGAACTTCCTTGCAAGGGAGCCCATCGGACGTCTTGGCGAGCCCAGCGATTTCGTTGGCTATGCTCTGTTCCTGTCATCAGCAGCATCTGATTTCATTACAGGCGCACACTGCGACTGCTCAGGCGGATATCTTGTAGTTTAATACAATCTGAATCAAATTTACTTAGGAGGTAATTATTAATGGCAAAAGTATTTGTAGATCTTACTCACCCGTTCGGCGCTGAAATCCCTCGTTGGCCTTATTTCGACAAGCCCGAGATCGATAACACCCATACAATGGCAAAGGGCGGCGTTCTGACCCAGAGCATCAAGTGCACAATGCACACCGGAACACACTGCGACGCTCCCCGTCACGTCATGGAATATGAATTCGACGGCCGCAGGGCACGCTACACCCATGAGATGCCTGTAGACGCTTACACAGGCGAAGCTATTGTTCTTAAGATCGATATCGAGCCCTGGGGACTTATCACAGATAAGCATCTTGAGGCTGCATGCGAAAAATGGGGAGTAAACCCTGAAGACCTCAGAGGCAAAGTTCTCTGCCTTAACACAGGAATGCATCGTCTGTTCGATGACAGCAAGGCTTATTATCACTATGCTGCAGGAACAGGAATTGACGCCGGAAAATGGTTTGTTAAGCGCGGCGTTAAATGCGTAGCAATGGACGGACAGGCTCTTGACCATCCGCTTCATACAGCTATGGGCAATAACGGCATGACCCGTATGAACCTTCTCGGCGCTACCGGCAAGCCTCTTACAGAAGAGTACAAAGAGCTCTTTGGCGAAGAAGCTTATGCTGAGTTTGACAAGTTCGAATACATCCGCATTCATGGACAGGCAGCTTACGAAGAGAAATTCGGCGAGCTTGAAGACCTTGGTGTATGGGGAACATGGGAGCCCTGCCATAAGGAAATGCTTGGCCACGGCATAGTTGGTGTTGAGAACCTTGGCGGCGACCTTGACAAGATCCCTGCAGGTGTAGTATTCAACTTC
>JAZOAJ010000186.1:0-3660 GCA_045595385.1 Lachnospiraceae bacterium
CACGGAACAGCGACTGCGATAGGAGACATTGCTGAAGCGGGAGCGATAAACAGTGTATTTGGCGGCAGACCGGTTGCAGTAAGCTCTACAAAGGGAGCCACAGGCCACATGATGGGAGCCGGAGGCATAGTTGAGCTTATAGCCTGCATTAAAGCAATAGAGACTGGCATCGTCCCGGTATCAACCGGTTATGAGACACCTGATCCCAAATGTCCGCTGAACATAGTTACAAAAGGCAATGAAAGAATGAATGTCAGCATCGCCCTTTCCGACGCACTCGGATTCGGCGGTCAGAATTCCTGCATCATAGTTGGGAGAATCTAATGTACACATATGACGCAGAAAACTTCAAAGAGATATTTGAACACAGCTTTACGTGGATAAATGCTTTCATGCGCAATGTCAGGAGATACGGCAGCAGAAATGCCGTGATAGATCCCGGGCATGACCGCATATGGACTTATGCAGAGCTGAACAGTGATGTTAACCGTTTCGCAAACGGCCTGGCATCTTACGGTATAGGTGAAAGTGACATAGTCTTTTATCAGCTGTACAACTGCCCGCAGTTCATTCTCTGCTATGTGGCACCGCAGAAACTCGGCGCCATAAACAGCCCCGGCAACTTCAACCTGTCCGCAGGTGAAACTGCGAGAATGCTGGACAGGGACAGACCGAAGGCATATGTCTACGATGTTGACTGCATGGAAATGGCAGCAAGGGCACTGGAACTGGCAGAGCATAAGCCTTCTCTCATCCTTGCTGTGGACTATCACGGCAAAGCGCCGGAACTTCCCGAAGGGCACATGTTCTTTGACAGATTCCTGGAAGGCTTTGATGACAGTGAACCTGTCACCGCCCATGTCCCCGACATGTATGCGGAAGTTACAAGGCTCGGGACCAGCGGTACCACCGGTACGCCCAAAGCAGTTCCGCTCAACAACATAAATGAGATAATGTCAGCGCATGACTGCCTTATGCATTTCCCGTTAAGCCCCATGGACGTGACAATGAACATGACACCGTGGTTCCACAGGGGAGGACTCCATTCCGGCGGCCCCACACCCACACTCTTCGCCGGAGCGTCACTTGTCGTAATGAGGATGTTCAGCGCAGCCGCCACATTTAATTATGTCGAAAAATACAGGATAACCTTCCTGATCGGTGTGCCGTCAGCGCTGATCACACTTGCCGCAAGACAGGAAAGGCATCCTGCCGATCTTTCAGCCCTTAAGGGAATAGTAACGATGGGAAGCCCGCTTGAAAAACAGGCATGCATGAGATTCATGGAGCTTCTCACTCCCAATATCTTTAACGGATACGGGACTACGGAGACATTCTGGAACAGCTTCCTGCGTCCTTATGACCTTCCCGATAATGCGGGATCTGCCGGCGGCTCGTGCACAGATGACGAGATCCGTGTCGTAAATGTATATGAAGACCGGAAGGCGGAACCCGATGATACAGTTGCAAAAGACGGAAAGACCCAGGGAGAGATAATAATATTCGCTCCGAATAAATCCGGTCTCTGCTACACTCAGGATCCTGTCCAGACAGCTGATAAGTATTACAAAGGGTGGTATTATACAAAGGATATCGGCACCTGGGATGAAAAATGCTACATCACTGTTGCGGGAAGAAAGGATGACATGATCATCTGCATGGGTGAGAACATCTATCCTGCCCAGCTGGAAGAAGTCCTGAACAGACATCCCAAGGTTAAAGACTGCATGGTGACAGGTGTTGAAGATGCCAAAAGAGGGCAGGCAGTGGCTGCCTACATCATCCCTGAAGATCCCTCACTGACCGCAAATGAGATGAACCGCTACTGCGTGGAAAGCGATGACCTGCCGGCATATAAGTGCCCCAGATACTATGCTTTCGTGGATAAGCTTCCCTACAATGCAACAGGCAAGAAACAGCATTTCATCCTGAAGGAAAGGGCAAAGGCAGACGTTGAGAGCGGTGTTCTCCAAAGACCGAAACTGAAGCCTTAAAAGTTGTTGACAACTCGGTTCAATTTGATTATACTAATCGAGCGTGTTAAGGCGAGATAGCTCAACTGGCTAGAGCGTCCGGTTCATACCCGGAAGGTTGAGGGTTCAAGTCCCCCTCTCGCTACTGAAAAGAACTTCTGCACAATATGCAGAAGTTCTTTTTTCATTTCTCCTCTAAACTAAGGATTTTCATTTTTTGGATCAACAGTTTATGTCAGATCTCGACTGCTTCGAAATCATTGTCTTCGCATTCACCTATCGCGGAGAGGGTGTTAAGGGCTCTGGTTATATCGCTCTGTCTGTTGAAGGTCTTTGCATCTGCAGTTTCATAAGTATTTACGAAATGACCTTCAGCCTTGATGATACCCTGTACGTATCCCTGCTCACCACTGAATCTGTTAGTCCACTTTATAACTTTTGCCATAAAGTCCACCTCCTTTTTTGTGGAAAATTAATATACGCACTCTTATATACCACCATAAAAGGCATTTGTCAAATAGCATTTATTTATATGGTGGGGGTCAGGGAAGCAGCCTGGCGTCTAAAGCCTGGAGGACCTCAGGGTCATAAGGAAGGGCACCATGCTCGGCTGAATGCAGGATCAGAGTATCGCATCCGGCGGGGAAACACTCAGCCAGCTTTTGGGAACTTTTCAGAGGAACGCGTTTGTCATTTTCAGAAGCGATCATCAGGGGAGTGACAGAGACATCTTTTGCGTAACCAAAAGAATCCATCCTGAATCCGAGCAGGCCTTTGAGTGGCCCGTAGAAAACAGGCGTCACCTGGTTATAAAGATCTGCCGCGCAGTAGTATGGAGAAATGAGTATCAGGTCGCTGCATCCGCATTCAGCAGCAGCATAGACAGCCGGTCCTGTCCCGAGGCTGTAGCCCATAATGATAATGTCACTGCAGCTGTAGCCTGAAATGCCGTCTTCCTTAAAAGCAGTTACAATGGCGCAGGCGGCATCACGCATTGAACTGTCGGAGCAGAACCCTTTGCTCTTTCCGTAAGAAGGCCAGTCAATGACAGCGATATCAATGTTTTCATATGTACTGCTGCTCAGGAAATCCAGCATGCATGAAGCGGCGTTGTCTGAGATCCCGTAGAAATAGATCAGTAGTTTTTCCGAAGAAGGATCATCAAGAAGATAGCCGGAAAGTTCATTAGTCCCATGAATCGCAACTTCTTTTGCCATACCGGAATGATCAAGCAATTGTTCTGCTTCAATGTCCCTATTGGGATATTTCATGAAAAGGGGAGTTATCAGATAAGTTATAATGCACCACAGAAAGACTGCGCCGAGCACAGTAACAGCAACGCGCCATGCGCGTTCACCTTTGCTTATCTGTTTTTTCTCATGTTTACTCATCTGTTATGATCGCCTCAATGCCATCCTGTACTTCATATAGTAAAATTATATGGCAAAACCGGTCTGAAAACAAATAGTTAAGCGCTATTCGGGCTGCAGTGTACAAATTTTACGTTTGTGACCATAGTTTTGCGTTGCGATGTACAGATTTTACGCTTGTGACCATAAAATCAGGCAGCGATGTACAAAAAATACGCTTGTGACCACAGGTAGATGGTCACAAGCGTAAAATCTGTACACTAAAGCGCTCAAAGATGGTCACAAGCGTAAAATCTGTACACTGAAGCGCTCAAAGA
>JAZOAJ010000187.1:0-2270 GCA_045595385.1 Lachnospiraceae bacterium
ATGACCATGGAAGAATACCGGAAGCACCTGGACGTAGGGAATCAGTGACTGTCTGTCGCAGAGAGAACGCCTGATGATCATGTAGTATGACGAAATTTGCTGGCTGAAACATATTTTGCATTGTAATTCATTGAAAAACCAAGTGGCATATTTTTTTGCCTAGTTCAACTACTGTGTTGGTGTACAGGATATTGTACTCGGCATTTCCGAAAGTTCGTTAAACTCCAGGTATAGGAGAAGTTGGATATGGAAATGACGAGTGAATGGATCGCACAGCTTACGCAGCTTGACAAAGATTATCTCAGAGCTTATCTGTCGGATAATACAGTCAATACGAATGATATTCCTCCGGAACTGGATGAACCTTTAAGACAGAAAGAATGCCCACACTGTCAGTCACAAAGGATCATTCGTCACGGTCATACAGCTAAACATCGTCAGAGATATATGTGTAAAGAATGTCATAAGACTTTCACTCCTGTAACACACAACTTCTTTCGCAGCAGCCGCCTGACTTATAAGCAGTGGCTGACATTCTTCGAATGTGAGATGACAGGCTGCAGTCTGCGCGAGACAGCGTACCAGACCGGCTTGTCCGTTACGTCCTGTTTCTATCTGCGCCACAAGCTTTATACAGCCCTGCAGGAGGCACAGGCAGATAAACTGTGCGGAGATGTACAGCTCGACACAACATTTGTGGACATGGATCTGAAAGGATTAAAAGATATGCCCAGACCTGTCAGAGGAAGTAAGCGGAATCCGCCTGTAAGAGTGCTTTTTGATAAAGACCCTCATATCTGTATCACAACAGCAGTAGATGAGAATAAAAACATACTGTATGTCATTTCAGGCTATGGAGGTGAAAGTACGGACAAGTATGAGAAACATATCGACCGTTATGATCCGGACTGTACGATCATCTCCGATGAACACGTGACGATCGCCAGATTTGCGAAGAGGAATCATCTGAAGACAGCACCGCTTACAGAGAAGCGTCACAAGCGTAAGGACGGCAGACACATATCTGATGTCAATTCACTCCATTCGGATCTGAAGAACCTGATCAGAAATAAGCGTGGGATATCTATTCGTCATCTGCAGGGATATCTGAACTGGCTGGTATTTACCAGAAGAGTAGTGAAAGAGAAACGCGGTGTATGGCCGTATGAGGCATATGGATTCGCACATATACGCGATAAGATACTAAACAACGCAGATATCTGTTCGATGGCTTTTCCGATCTCTCTGGAGGATATTTACGGCAGGTATCATTACGGAATGTTTCGAACAACACAGTAGTTGAACTAGGCAATAAAAACGGCCATCCCGCACTGGGACGGCCGCCGCTGCCTGGTATCTATGTTCAGATTTTAATCTCAATCTCAGTCCCGGTCTTGAATGTGAAGATCAACCGGTTCTTGTAAACCTCGATTCTTGTGATCATCTTCCGGACCAGTGAGTCCTTATATCTTGGACCGCCTTTTTCTCGCTGCTCCAAGAATTCCTTGACTTCTTGCTTGTGCTTCAGGTAATCATTCTGAGCAGCCTGCCTGTTCAGTGTTTTATCTCTCTGCTCTTTCAGTTCCCTGATATCATCAGATAAGTCATCGTAGCTCTCCCCGGTGTTCACCCGCCTTATCAGTTCTTCTTGGAGCTCCTGCAGCCGCTGGTCACACAGATCGGCTTCGGCATTGAGCACCTCCATCGCATTCTTCCAAAACTCATCCATGATCGATTTGTCTTCACCGTATGCCCTTCGGATCGCCTCCACAACAGCCTCATGGAGTCTGTCTTCATGAAGGGTCGGCGCAAAACAAGGATCACCCTTCTTTTCAACACGATTCCGACATCTCCATACCGCCGACTTCTTGCCTCGATTATTCCAGACAATCCTTCGGAATGGGGCTCCGCAGCCGCAGACCAGGACCGCTGTCAGTGCGTATTTGCTGCAGTAACCCCGGCGATAATCCTGCCCTTTTTTCATGAGGCTCCGTCTGTCGATCTCCGCCTGGACCTGGTGGTAAAGTTCCTTTGAGATGATAGCTTCATGGCTGTTCTCTACATAATACTGTGGCACCGATCAATTACTTTATATTCCTACGGAGGAATACTTTCAACAACAGTTTTGCCTGAAGGTACATCATCCTTCGTCAACCATCTTACAGTCTCAACCTGCCTGTCAACAGTTTTAAGGTCTCACCAGACCCCTGGAGACAAAAAAAGAGGGATTCCCGTATCCTTCACCCTCGTTCAAAAAGAGTGACGGATCA
>JAZOAJ010000188.1:0-2419 GCA_045595385.1 Lachnospiraceae bacterium
CCTTCCTTGAGGCCGTTCCAGAACTTCTCTACTATGTGCTCGGGATTAAAGATATCTTCTGCTTTTATGTTTTTCTCGTTGCTCATCTTGAACCTCCCTTTTAAAAACCTGCCTTCAGGATGATGCAGCGAACATTCTGTGATCCGCCGAATCCCCTGAGGAATACATGTTTCGGAAGCTTCTTGACCTGGCGGTCTCCGGCTTCACCGCGCATCTGGGTAACTGCTTCAAATATATCCGCAAGTCCCGATGCAGCGAACGCATGGCCATAAGAGGTTCTTCCGCCGTTTGTGTTCATGGGCTTGTCTCCGTCGAAGGCGATCCTGCCGTCCATTACATACTTCCAGCCCTCGCCCTTCGGCAGATATCCGACTTCCTCAGCAGCGAGGAATGCGGAAGATCCGATAAAGTCATTTACATACAGGATATCGATGTCATCCGGTGTGAGACCTGTCAGCTCGTAAACCTGGCGGGCTGCTTCAGCTGTAGCCTTTTTCTCAAGATGTGGAACAATGGCATCGAGAACAGACGCCCCTATTCCGAGTACTTCTACCGGCTTGTCTGTAAATCTGTGAGCTATCTCTGTAGGAACGACTATGCATGCAGCTGCGCCGTCCGCGACCGAAGAATCGCTGGAGGTTCTTAAGTACTGCGTCATCTTCGGATTATGAGGAGATCTCATGTACTCCCACACATCGTCATATCCCGCTGCCTTAGCCAGCTCATCATATGTCTCGCGCTTCATGGCCCTGGGGCAAAGAGAAGCGTTGCGGCGGAAATGATATGCCTGATGTGCAAGTATGTCATCGATCTGCTCCGGAGTCATGTTATTCTCCATTGCATAGAAATTGATCCAGTCATCATGATTCATGCCCGGACCGCCGCCGAGATATCTGCCGTATGCACGGTCAAACAGGCAGTCCAGATCCGGCAATACAATATCACTGGTAAGAGCGGTACGCATATGGTCCGGTGTATTGCCGTCCGGCATGCCCTTGCCCATGTCGCATCCGCCGGTAAGAACTATGTCATACATTCCGCTCGCAACAGCCATCACCGCTTCTTCCAGCGCGATGTAGCCTGTGCAGCAGCCTTCGGAATGAGAAAGAGACCCTTTGCCTCTCATGCCAAACCAGTCTGCAACCTGCATATTCGGGCTGACTGCTTTAAACAGTATGTATGGCTGTGCAGAACCATGGTAGAAAAACTGTACATCACGGGGCTCCACGCCTGCGTCCTTCATTGCATCGAGAGCCGCATGACCGAATAATTCACCGTTGGTGATTCCTTTGTAGGTTTCGTCCGTGATAACGTCCATGAATGGTGTTGCGCCAATGCCAACAATGGAGACGCTTCTCATGTTCTTGCCTAATTTAACATTTGTTAAAGCCATATTAATCTCCTTATCTGTGTATGCTGGGGATCAATCAGATTACATTTCGTCCATGACAAAATCAACAATATCTCCAATTGTTGCAAATTTGCCAAATCTAGCTACCGGGATCATTACATCAAATTCATTTTCGATGGATGCGCTCATGGCAACACGCTGATTTGAAGCAACACCAAGCTCTTTAGCGATGTCTGTGTCTTCTTTGATCTCAGCAGCGTCTTTCTTGAAAGCCATTGCTGCGAATTCGATGATCTGAGCTAATACTTCTTCTCTCGTCATAATTGTTTCCTCCTTGAATATAATTCGACATCTATATTTTTACATTATTTAGTCTTGCAATTATTATGCCAATTAACCGCCTAACTCAATATCATAAATGGTTGCCTTTCAGCACATCAAAAACTATAATTCAAAAAAAGGACTGACGTGAGGTTTGTGCCATGAAATTTAATGAGACCATCAAAGAAGCTGCTCCGGCACCGGTTCTGCCCGTAGACTATCTCTCCGGCTGGCCGCAGAGTTATTACGAGGAAAAGGATCCGTCAATGCGTCTTGCCATGCTGGAAGGGGCAATAAACGCCGGCATAGCTCCTGAGGAAGATGCATACCGCAGGATGTTGTTTGACAGGAGGTATTCTCCCAATCAGTATGGCGTGGGAGGATATGCTGATCATTTCATGCGCTGCTTCATGGACTTCATGGTGGTGACAAAAAATCCCCCAAGCAGGTTCGGACTATCCCGCGTAAGGAAAAAAACTCTTAAAGACCTGGAGTTTTTGGGCATAGGTGCTGAAGTGGAAAACAAAGAGCTCTATGAGCGGATACTTCTCAGTGAATTCTGCCATATCGGCCAGCTCTACATCGCGCTCAGCGCTGACAGCAAGCAATACCGCTCCGTGATATTCGGAATAGGCAGGATCAGCGATAAGAACCTGATCGTCAAGCTCCGTAAAGACCTGGGCGCTGCAGGACCGGATATCGCAGACCTGCTGGATCTCCGCAAAGAGATGAGGCACTGGCTCGAAG
>JAZOAJ010000189.1:0-3563 GCA_045595385.1 Lachnospiraceae bacterium
CAGGGATAAGCTCGGCACTTCCATGATACTGATCACGCATGACCTCGGTATCGTGGCTGAGACCTGCGATACGGTAGCGGTCATTTATGCCGGCAAGATCGTGGAATACGGAACACTCGAGGATATCTTTGACAATCCGAAACATCCTTACACGATAGGTCTTTTCGGATCACTGCCTGAGGTCGCTGAGGGACAGCCGAGACTTAACTCCATTAAGGGACTTCCTCCGGATCCCACAAATCTTCCGGAAGGATGCGCTTTCTGGCCGCGCTGCCCGCATGCTACTGACGCATGCAAGAAGACAATCCCTAACGCAGAGATCACGCCGGGACATTTTGTGAGATGCATAAAGGAGGTGGAAGCAAATGGCTGATACTCCATTGATCGAAGTAAATCATTTGAAGAAATTCTTTAAGACCGGAGCAGGCTGGAACCATGCTGTCGATGATGTAACCTTTACGATCAACAAGGGTGAGACCCTTGGAGTCGTAGGCGAGTCAGGATGCGGCAAGTCCACACTCGGGCGTACCATCATCCGCCTTCTTGAGGCAACTGATGGCCAGGTTCTCCTTAATGGGGAAGACGTAACGCATGTAAAAGGCCATGCGCTTCATAAAGCCAGGGAAAACATGCAGATAGTTTTCCAGGATCCTTATTCAAGCCTGAACCCCAGACTGCGTGTTGAAAGCGCTGTAATGGAGCCGCTTAAGTACTCCAATAAGTTCAAGTCAGGAAAAGAGAAAAAGGCTGAAGCACAGCGTCTCATGGAGCTTGTCGGTATCGACGAGCGTCTCAGACAGAGCTATCCTCATGAGCTTGACGGCGGAAGACGCCAGAGGGTCGGTATAGCAAGAGCCCTTGCTTTAAACCCTGACTTCATCGTATGTGATGAGCCGGTATCCGCTCTTGACGTCAGTATCCAGGCGCAGGTCCTGAACCTGCTCATGGATCTTCAGGATAATCTTGGACTTTCCTACATGTTCGTAACCCATGACCTTTCTGTTGTTAAGCACATTGCGAACAGCATCATGGTCATGTACCTCGGACAGGCAGTTGAAAAGGCAAGCTCAAAGGAACTGTTTGAAGCACCGCTTCATCCGTACACAAAAGCCTTGCTTTCAGCGATCCCGAGTGTTAACATTCACAAGGAGAAAAAACGTATCCGCCTTACGGGCGAGATCACATCACCGATCAACCCCAAGCCGGGATGCAGATTTACGGCAAGATGTCCGTATGTTACCGAGGCATGCCACCAGCCGCAGTCTCTTGTAGAGGTAAGGCCTGATCACTTTGTAGCATGCTGCAGGGTAAATGAGATCAACTGATCTTAGCTAAGTAAATATTGAACAAATGAGGTTGCCGTGCTTTATAAGTACCGGCAGCCTCTCGCTATTAAGGAGAAATCAAATGGGTAAAACAGCAGTTATGACCGGAGCAGCCGGAAGGATAGGATCCGGCGCAGTAAGAAAAATGGCGGAAGCTGGCATCAATGTGGCAATGATCACACATAACCCCGGTCCTGCACAGAAGATCTGTGATGAGTGCGCAGGATTCCCCGGAAAGGTTGTAGCAGTGACAAATGAAGGCGGAGATGACGCCGCAATAGGAAGGACATTTGACGAGTTCGGTTCTGTTGACATAGTCATCCTGAACCATGGCGGTCCCGATCATCCGATGGAGATCCTGGACACAGATCCTGAAGAACTTAACAAAAAGTTTGCTCATCAGGTCACAATGACTTTCAAGACATTAAAAACAGCGATCCCGTTCCTTGTAAAGTCGGGCGGCGGAGATATCATCCTCATGTCTTCAAAGGGTGCATTTGACGGGGACAACAGCTTCACATTTGTAAGCTCTGTTGTAAACGGTGCAGTCATTTCCATGACACAGTATCTCGCAAATGCGCTTGCTGACAAGAACATCAAGGTAAACTGCATCGCAAAAGGCCACATGCAGCCTGATTTTGATCACGGCGATGCGCCGAAAGACTTTACAGGACTCATCGGTCCTGAGAAGTTCGCTGATGCGGTAATGGATATCCTTAACGGGGACACTTCGGGAGATACAGTTTTACTAGGTGAATAATGGGTGGTGATACAAAGAGAGAAGTCTCGGGAAAAAGTATTGCTGCCTTAATAGCAATCTATCTTGTTTACGGCCTGGCTCAGGCGTCAAACGAGTTCAGGATGCTATTCCTAAAGGAATGGGGGCTTACGGCGACAGAGTGCGGAAGAGTGCTTGCAGCCGCAAGCCTCCTTTGTGCGTTTGCCTCTCCTGTTGCAAGCGCGCTGGCGGACAAGCTGCGTTCCCGCAGGACAGTGTACATGATCTCATCATCGTTGTGGCTTGTATCAGTGGCTGCTTTGTTGTTATTAGGAAGTTACCGCATAGCAGGATTTATCCTGTGCGCAGGATTCATGCCCCTTGCGAATGTGTTTGACTCCATAACCTATAATCTGGTCGAAGCGACCGGAGTCAACGCTTCAATGATGGTAAAAAAGATCGATTTCAGCATTATCCGCGTCTGCCTAAGCGTCGGATACTGCCTCATAAATTTCGCTTATACACCGCTTGTAACAAGATTCGGCCCGGGCATGCCGTTCATGTGTACAGGCGTACTGGTGGTTGTCCTCCTTATACTGTCCGGAACGATCAGGACTTTTGAGACCGAGATAGTCCTGGAAAAGGGCAAAAAACAAAAACTTGAGATATCAAGGATACTGAAAAGCTATTATCTGATGACGTTTCTGGCCTTGTGCTTCATACAGACCCTCGGGGCAAGTTCGCAGGCATTCCTTGTCTATCTCATGGAAGAAGTGGGAATAAACCAGGCGCTTATAGGGACGGCAGGCGGAGTAAGGGTTTGCGGCGAGATACTGATGCTCCTGCTGATCCCGCTGTTAAAACGTAAATTATCCATCGTGTTCCTTCAGGCCGTTTCCACATTCATGCTGATAGTGCAGCTGGTGATATTCCTGACAGTAAGGGAACCGGTATTCATTTTTGCTTCGCTCGTCCTTACCGGATGCGGCTGGGGCATCCTTCTCGGCACCAAAGCAGTCTACCTGCGGGCCCTGGCGCCGGAAGGTCTGGACACACTGACCATAACTCTGTACAGCAGCGTAACCTCTGTAGGCAGCATCATCATGAGCGCGGTCTGCGGATCGATCGTTGACGGAAGCGGAATATATGCTCTATACAGGATCTCACTGGTTATCTATCTCAGCTGGATGGTCCTGTTCTTTGGAAGCTGGGCTTTCGGCAAATATGTTCTTAAGATCGAGCCGATAGTGAGCATGTTCAAACCCTGGAGAAAGAAGTGAGTCTTATCCGGGTCGCTGTTTCCATGTAAAATGCACTAACAATCACTTTGCATGGTTGCAATTCGAAGATAATTCATGCTTTTTGCGACCATCATCCGTGTAAACTATATTAAATTTAAAAATACATGGATGTTACCTGTAGATGTTTTCCATGTATTATTGCAAATGGCTGTATTTACATGGAAGCAATGCGGCATTTCCATCCATGTAAAACTGAAAATGATCAAAAATACATGGTTC
>JAZOAJ010000190.1:0-3124 GCA_045595385.1 Lachnospiraceae bacterium
TACATGAGATACATCACTACGCCGCTAAGTACTCTGGCAATGGTCCGGCACGAGATCCCAAATGCGAAAAATGTATTCATCACCGGCCATGCGCTGTTTTATCCCGGAGGCACACCCATGGCTGCATTTTCCGGTAAAAACGTAATCTCAAGGATAAAGAAACATGATAAGAGACATTAACAGAAAAATGATATCTGATGATAAGCTGCTGAGCTCGCAGGATCTTGCTCCGATAGGATGCGGGGATTGTGACGGCTGCGGGGAATGCTGCAGGGTCAGGGGCCAGGGGCTTACACTGGATTCATTTGATGTAAAGCTGCTGAAGAAAGCATTTAACATGTCTTTCCAGCAGCTCATAAATGCAGGGATGATCGAACTTGTCCCGGTGGACGACATAGTACTGCCCATGACCGGGAAAAAGGAGGGCAGTGAAGAATGCGTATTTCTGGGAGCTGACGGAAGATGCAGCATACATAAGATAAGACCGGGAATATGCAGGATGTTTCCGCTTGCAAGGCTGTACCATAAGGACGGGAGTTTTTCATATTTTGTCATGGAAGGAGAATGTCCATATACTGACGGGACTCCCGTAAAGATATCTGAATGGATAGGATTTAAAGACATTGAACGCTATGAGAACGAGGTCAGGGCATATCATGACAGGCTGACAGCCCTGCGCAGAGCGTGTGAGAAAACAGACGATGAGGAACAGCTCATCCATCTGAAGAGACAGTTCCTCATCGATAACTATGTCAAAGACTGATACCGGGTACGGAAAGGAAAGGACAGACGTTTTCTTCTCTTGCCACTACTGAAGCTGCCATGCATGTTCCAACACGGGCAGCTTCTTTTATTGTCTTTCCAAGAGACAGGGCAACAGCTGTTCCGGCGAAGAAGGCATCGCCCGCTCCGGTCGTATCCTTTACATCCACTGTTTCGGGAGGGCATATGCCGCACATGCCATCTGTCTCAGCATATACAGAGCCCTTTGAACCCAATGTGACTATCATGCGCTTCAGCCCTGACCGGCGTACAAGACCGGGCAGCACAGTAAGCATCTCTTCAGCGGAAAGGTCTTCCAGCGGTTCTTCAAAGAATATCCCGGCTTCCTGCTGATTACAGATAAAGCAATCAGTCTTGAGAATGTTATCCTTCATCTCAAGGGCTATGTTCATGTTTGAGATAACACCGTAGATCTTAACAGAATGTGCCTGAGCCTGTTCAAATACATAGTCAGCTATATCTGTGCCCATGTCGATCTCCAGCAGGATCCCGTCCGAATCAGTGAATATCTCATCAGAGTGTTCTTTCAGGATATTCAGAATGGGAGAAAGATCCGGCCGCCGGGACAGATTCGCATACACGTCACCGTTGTCATCGAAGATCGCGAGCCAGGTGCCCATTCCGTCATCAGTGCGCTTGATCAGAGAAGTGTCAACGTTATGGGTTTCAAGCCTTCTTATGATCGCGTCACCTGAACCGCCGGGCCCTGCAAGAGAGATGAATCTCGGTCTAAGCCCTATGCTGCCGATGTCTTCCGCAATGTTGCGGCCTACGCCGCCATGGAATTCAAGTATGCTCCCGGCATTCCTTCCTCTCGGGTCAAAACCGCCTTCGGGATATCCCTTTATGTCCAGATATATTGTGCCTATTACTGTAATGCTCATGTCATTCTCCGGTGCTTTTTTCATATGATAGCAGAGCCGGTTCCTTTTTAAAACCGTAAATAAAAAGGAACGTGATTTCAAAAATTTGACAAATGTGTAACAATTCTGTTACAATGCACTCTATAATATCATGAAGAAGAATGTTTTATTAAAAATCTTCATATTATTTGCGGCTCTCACGCTTGTATTCTCACAGGCGGGGGTTGTTTTTGCTGCTGATGACGAGAGAGAATCTCTCGAGGAATACCTGGAAGAACTTAAAGGCCAGATAGAGTCAGTCAACCAGAATCTCGACGACATCTATAACAGCATCAATGAAGTCAATACCAGCATTGCAGACAACAGCGCACTTATTGATGAACTGACAGTCTCCCTTGCCGAGCAGAAATCTGCCATGATGAAGCGTATACAGTATATGTATGAAGCAGGATCAAACATGGACATTCTTCTTGCGCTGCTGACTTCCGATTCCATTTCCGATTCGCTCAATAAAGCTGCATACATAAGCCAGATGGTCTCGTATGACAGAGACATGCTTGAGAACTATGTAAATACCATTAATACCATCAATGAGACCACTGCCGTTCTGGAGGCTGAGAGAGAAGAACTGATCGGTCTCAGAGACAGTTTCGAAAGTGCAAAGTATGATTCCGCCCTTGCGATGGAGCAGGCAACTGTACGTCTCGCTGAATATGATATTGAAGCCAGCCGCGTTCAGGAAGTTATTGAAGAATACATGGGTGTAGACGAAGTGATCGAAATACCGGATCTTGATGTGTATGATCATGATGAGGAAGAAGGCGGATATACAGGCGGCAGCGGGGATGACACAGATGACAGTTCTGTTACAGAACCTGAACGGGAACCGTATACGGAGGAAGAAACCACAACTTCTTATTCAGGCAACGGCGGCGATGACGGCGGCGACGACAGCGGTGATAACGGCGGTGATAACGGCGGCGATAATGGTGATGACGGCGGCGATGGCGGTGATGGCGGCGATGGCGGCGATGGCGGCGACAGCGGTTATTATGTCCCGATCAGCACTTACAGCTATAGTGAAGAAGAGATCTATGACATGGCCCGCGTCACGTATCTTGAAGACGGATGTGAATATCCCAGCTGTACTTACCGTACGGTTTATCTGGTCGCATGTGTCATACTGAACAGGGCAAACAACTGGTATGGAGGTTCAATAAGCGCAGCCATATATGCTTCCGGACAGTACGCCACAGCATATAAATATACGAACTGGGGAGGAGGCCCGCTTGTCATCAATGACATTACCTGGGAAGCGGTCAATGATGCGCTGTCCAACTGCGATCCGAATCCTTATTACCAGTGCAATGGCCAGCATCTGGCCGGAGCAGGTCTGACCGAGTACTACAGAGACCCGGTAACTGATGAGGTGTTCTATTACCCATACTGACATGATCAAAAGAACTGCCGGAAGTCGG
>JAZOAJ010000191.1:0-2667 GCA_045595385.1 Lachnospiraceae bacterium
AAATTTACGCTTGTGACCATAAGCAGATGGTCACAAGCGTAAAATCTGTACACGAAAGCTCATCAGGATGGGCACAAGCGTAAAATCTGTACACGAAAACCCATCAGGCTAATGGAACTCACGTAAGTCGACCATCGAATGATAAATATTTCAGATAAAATGTAAAATATACTTGACATATTATAAAAGAAGATTTACACTAATGCCGAAATCAGAAATAAGGAGGATAAAAAATGAATTGGCAGGTACTTATACCGGTTATCCTGGTTTTTGTGATAATAATAGTTATCCTTTTAATATATTCAAAGAAGAATTATTCTTCGAGGGATCAGTACGATGAGCGTCAGATGATGTATAAGACACGTGCTTATAAATATGCCGCAATGACAATGCTGTTCTGTGCCCTGATCTATTTCCTCATAACCCAGTTCGCGGAAAGAAGCTTTATGGAGGACGGAGTGAGCGCTCTGCTCATAGCCCTGGCAGGTGTGGCAGTGTTCGCAATCTATTCCATATTTACAGATTCATTTTTCGGGATCGCAGGAAAGAGGAACGGCCTCGGGAACCCCGGGTTTTACTGTATCCTTCTGGCAGTCATAGTTATCGGCAACGGTATCGGCGCTGTCCGTATGTTCCAGGAGCATATGCTTATACAGAACGGCGTCCTGACACATAATGTCATGAACCTGGCCTTGGCGATACTGTTCCTGCTGATCCTTACCTCGATCGGAGTTAAGTATCTCATTGATAAGAGGGAAGACGAGGAGGCCTGACATGAAGAATCTCAAATTGAAGGCAGCCCGCGCCGCCATGGACATGTCCCAGCAGCTGCTCGCCGACGCGGTAGGGGTATCCCGCCAGACGATCAACGCCATAGAGAAAGGCGATTATAATCCCAGCATCAACCTCTGCATCGCCATCTGCAAGGCGCTGGGGAAGACATTGGACGAACTGTTCTGGGAGTGACGCTTGTGTATCCCGATCTGAGACATTTTTTCAGATTGGGATACTTTTTTTGAAATTTGTCTCCCGGATTGAATGATTATTTGTAAATCGGGATACTTTATGCCGGATCCGGGCAAATATGTATCCCGATTTAAAATTCCGAACCGAAATCGGGATATAAAAAGGAAAAAATCAGGCTGCCGGTATCCCGATTTAAAATTTCAGGCCGAAATCGGGATATAAAAATGAGAAAAACAAGCTGCCGGTATCCCGATTCGCAAAAATATCCCGGATCGGGACACCTCCTGCTCCCAAATGTTAAAGTTCGGTGAAAAGCCGTGTTTATTCGGTGAACTGTATTGAGCCGGGCATCCAAAAAGAATATATTCATACCATCCTTATAAGTATAGGAGGGAAAAAATATGTTCTGTACACATTGTGGAAAGGAGCATCCGGACGGTACGAAGTTCTGCGATGTCTGCGGCGCTCCTGTTGGAAACATGATCACACCTGTCCAGACAGCACCGGCCCAGCCCGCCAGAGTCCGTAAGGACTTTATCGCATCCCCCACATGGGCAAAGGCCATAAGCGTTGTCGGATTTGCACTGGCACTTTTAACCCTCGCATTTGTATGGGTTGAGGAACTGGCTCCGTACACCTACGGATTAGCGGCGATAGGTCTGATCCTCTGCATGATCGCGATGACTACTAAGCATCGCAACGTATTCTCGCTTGCGGGCATGATAATGAATATCTGCATTGTATTCATTGGAAGCATCCAGATCGCTTCACTTGTCAACAGCTCAATATGGTAAGACCTTAAGGATGAAAAACTGAATAAAAACATGAAGATAATGCACTTGCAAGTGCATTATCTTTTTGTTTATGATACAGATAACAGAAGAGTTAAAGGAGGAATACTCATGGAATTCAAAGATCTGATAATGGAAAGAAGAAGCATCCGTTCTTACGATGCGGAGAAGAAAGTTACAAAGGAGCAGCTTGAGGATATCATCCGCGAGGCTCAGATGGCGCCGACCTGGAAGAACACCCAGAATGCAAGATACTACTGCGTGATCGGAGACAAGCTTGACGAAGTCAGGGAGAAAGGCCTTCCGTCATTCAACCAGAAGAACAGCGCAGGCGCAGCCCTTGTAGTTACTACCTATGTAAAAGGACTGGCAGGCTATGGTCCCAACGGTCCCACAGATGACATCGAGGATGTATGGGGCGGATACGACCTCGGCATCCAGAACGCGTATTTTGTACTGGCAGCAAAAGAAGCCGGACTTGACACACTCATCATGGGCATCCGCCATGGCGACGCTCTCAGGGAGATGCTGAACATACCCGATAATGAAGTGGTAGTTTCCGTGATCGCTGTCGGATACCGCGCAGCCGAGCCCAAGCTGGGACCGCGCAAAGACCTTGAGGAAATAGCGAAATTCATCTGACGGAAAGAAGGACCAGCATGGCAGACCAGTTATTTTGCGGAGCCGCAAAGGCTGACATAACACCGGGTGAAGAGGAAGTATCAGGCCTGTTCGGACTGATGGGCGTTCATTACGGGGGGATCATAGACAGGCTTGCGCTCCGCGTGATAGCTCTTGAAAATGCAGGTGCGAAAGCGCTCATCGTATCATTTGACCTGGACAAGGCCCCGGAGCCGGTCACATGGCTTCCGGAACTGGCAGCGCATACAGGAGTGCCGGAAGAGAACAT
>JAZOAJ010000192.1:0-14109 GCA_045595385.1 Lachnospiraceae bacterium
TGTATTAAGGAGTATCTGGGCGGCATCATTATCGTCAAGTGTCATCATCTCCTTGGCCATGCTGTCGATGTTAAGAAAATATCCGCTCTTAAGCAGCTGTTTAAATCCCAGGGAGCTCTTCCTGTTCATTACGGAAATAAAGCTTCTTGAGATGTCATCCCTTTTTGTAAGATAGTCAGCAATATTGCCTGCGCCTGCCGAGACGCCTGCAATATAATCAAATTTTATGTCATATTTATTCAGGACTTTCAGGACACCTGTTGTGAATATGCCCCTATATGCCCCGCCTTCAAGTATCAGACCGGTCTTCATCATTTTAACTCCCTGAGCTTATCTTTCATTTCCCCGATAAGCGTTCTGAATTCCTCCGCATAGCTTTCTGACTTTGCCGGATCAATCCCGAACTTGCTCTTATCAAAGTAAACCGGCTTCCCCACGAGCACTCTTTTTCTCTCGCCGAAAAACCACTGGTATTTTCCTATCGTGGCGACGGGAATGATCGGTACATCCTTCGCCATTGATGCCAGCAGAAGAAAACCCGGGTAGAACTCATTCATCACGGCATCCGAGCCTGACGTATGTCCCTCTGGGAAAATGTTTATGCTCCCGCCTTCCTTTAAGACCTTTTTGCATTCATGTATCCATTTTGTTCCGGGATTATCTCTGTCAACAGGTATGGACCGGTCATAAAACAAAAGAAACTTTGCCCATTTTTTGTCGTACCAGACACTTGTCACCAGTGAGTATAACGGGATTTTTCTGAAGACAGAGCGTATTACGAGTCCGTCATAATGCGCCATGTGATTACATATGTATATGCCCTGGATAGGATTTTTTTTCTGGTCAGCGTCCTCATAGAACACTTTTATCCTGAACCCGCAGTACATTGCTGCAATGTAAGCGGCATTAAGGATCTTATTTTTTATCTTTGTCAAAAAAGAGCGCAATTCATTCTGCTCCTGTTTATCATTTTTTAGTAGTAAAATGCTGTTTGTTTTTATAAAAATAATCGATCATTGAGATGATCGTGAGCGCAAGCGCTACATACATCGTTATCTGTGTAAGGATGTCATATACAGTTGTAACAACTTCAGGCCAGCCCTGCTTTGCTACAAGTGCAGCCATGTTGAAAGTCATGAATCCGCACATGACCATCTGCCAGCCGGTCTTCACTTTTGCTATCATGCTCGCTGCAAGCACTACTCCCTTTCCTGCGACAACAAGTCTGAACCCTGAGATCGCAAACTCCCTTGCGAGTATGATGATCACTGCCCAGAAAGGCATGCGTCCCAATGCGACAAAACATACCATTGCCGATACAACCAGTATCTTATCCGCAAGAGGATCCGCGAACTTTCCAAAATCAGTTACAAGATTATATTTTCTTGCTATCTTGCCGTCGAACGTGTCAGTAAGGGATGCAACGATAAAAATGGTCAGCGCGATATGGCTGAAGAAAACAATGTTCTGCTGCGATGCTGTCAGTACGGGATCGAGCATGAGAAAAACAACATAGAACGGGATCAGTATTAATCTGAGTACTGTAAGTTTATTCGCAAGATTCATTGTATCATCTCCCCGTAAAGATCATATTGGCTGGATCCGGTACATACAGCCCGGATGATATCACCTGTCATCAGGCTGCGCCCGGCACTGACATAGAAGAAGCCATCAACATCCGGAGCATCCATGTAGGTCCTGCCGACATATACATCATCATCCGGCAGATAACCTTCTATCATGACTTCGTAAACATTTCCCTCACAGGAACTGAGGTTTTCAGCAGATATGGTCTCCTGCAGACGCATGATCTCATCTCTTCTGCGGTCCCTGATCTCCTGCGGGATCTGATCTTCAAAACGTGCAGCCGGAGTTCCTTCTTCCTGCGAGTATGAAAACACTCCGAGCCTGTCAAAGCGGATCTCTTTTACGAAATCCATCAGTTCCCTGTGATCTTCCTCAGTCTCCCCGGGAAAACCTGATATCAACGATGTCCTGAGCGCGACATCCGGGATCCTTTCTCTTACTTTCGATATGATATTTACCAGATCATCGTGGGAAGTGCGCCTTCCCATTTTCTTCAGTATCCTGTCTGCTGAATGCTGTATGGGCATGTCGATATATTTAAGGATCTTCTCTTCAGATGCCATGACATCCAGCAGTTCATCCGTTATGTCTTCCGGATAAGTATAAAGTACTCTGATCCATCTTATCCCGTCAATACGGCATAATTCTTTTAAGAGTTCAGGGAGCCTGTCATGTCCGTATAGGTCCTTTCCGTAAATGGTTGTCTCCTGCGCGACCAGTATGAGTTCTTTTACTCCCTGTGAAGCCAGATACTCTGCTTCAGCTATCAGCTTCTCAAACGGGAAACTCCTGTATGCTCCTCTTATGTAAGGTATTATACAGTATGTGCATCTCTTGTTGCAGCCTTCCGCTATCTTCAGGAACTCATAATGACCGGGTGTCGTGATCATCCTTTCATGACCTGGGGTGGATCCTTCGCTCTTCTTGGGATCACATGCTGAAATGATCTTTTCCAGTTCATTTACTCCGATGATCTCATCTACTTCAGGGAGTTCTTTTTTTATCTCATCCCTGTATCTTTCGGCCATGCATCCGGTAACTATGAGTTTTCTGCATCTGCCTTCCTGCTTCATGGCAGCCATCTCAAGGATCGTCTCTATGGATTCCTCTTTTGCAGGATCGATGAAGCAGCATGTGTTAACGACTATTATGTCAGCGTCATGCTCATCGTTACAAAAAGAAAATCCTGAGGCTGCAAGGAGCCCCAGCATTTCTTCAGAATCAACCCTATTCTTATCACATCCGAGAGAGACAAGAAAAATTTTCATTTTTCTTCGTCATCACCGAGAATGGTCACTTTCTGTGAATAGATCTCATCGATCGCTACAGAAAGCGGCTTGGATGTATAATCGCAGTCCACGAGCGGCTCAGCTCCGTCAACAAGCTGACGGGCTCTCTTTGAAGCTGCCATGACGATCGAATATCTGCTCTGGACAACAGGCTGTTCAGCGTTTTCCGATTCGCCGTTAACTGCATTCATAAGATCTGTGTAAGATGGATGTAACATACTTCGCTCTCCTGTTCTTATCTCTTTGTTGACTGAAACTATATTATGCAGCATGTCAACGGATTTTTCAACATCTACGTTTATAATTACATAATCATATTTTTTAGCGTGTACAAGTTCCTCTTTTCCACGCTCTATGCGCTCATTGATCGTCTCAGCCGATTCAGTTCCGCGTTTTTCAAGACGGCGTCTTAGTTCTTCCATGCTCGGAGCATTTATGAACACAAGCACTGCATCGGGAATGAGCTCCTTTATCTGGAATCCTCCCTGGATGTCGATCTCCAGGATAACATTGCGGTTAGCTCCAAGCTGGTCAAACACCCACTGTTTCGGAGTGCCGTAATAATTATTGACATAACGTGCATGCTCAAGAAGGTCTCCCTTTTTGATCATGGATTCAAATTCATTTTCGGTCTTGAAGAAGTATTCTCTGCCGTCTACCTCACCCTCACGCGGGTTCCTGGTTGTTGCGGATATGGAAAGTACATACTCTCCGGGATGCTTTTCGATCAGTCTGTTGACGACAGTTCCCTTACCGGCCCCTGACAGTCCTGAAAGGACAATAAGAATACCTTTATCACTCAATGTTCTGCACCTGCTCTCTGATCTTTTCTATGCATGTCTTAAGTTCAATGCCACGGTTAGTGATATCGATGTCATTGGACTTGGACAATATGGTATTTGCTTCCCTGTTCATCTCCTGCGCGATGAAATCAAGGTTCCTGCCGATATCTCCCTGCTTGTCGAGATTGTCCCTCATGTGCTTTATGTGGGTCTTCAGCCTGACAAGCTCCTCATCGATCGCGATCTTATCGGCATAGATAGTTACCTCTGCCGCTATCCTGCCCTCATCGATGCTGTTATTCTCCAGGAAGTCTGCCAGACGTTCAGTCAGTTTTGCCCTGAATGCTGAAATGATCTCCGGCATGCGCTCCTCAATGAATGCCGCATGTCCGTTCATCTCATCAAGTTTAAGAAGGATGTCTTTCTTAAGCGCCTCTCCTTCCTTGATCCTGGACTCCCTGAAAGCAGAAAATGCTCCTTCCAGTACAGGACAGATCTCTCCCCAGAGTTCGTCCTCATCAACGGGAGCCTCTTCAATGGTTATAACGTCAGGGCTCTTTGCGACAAGGGTGACGCTTATGTCGCTCGGAATGTTAAACTCATCCTTGATCTGCTGATAATAAGCGAAGTATTCGCTTGCGAGCTCCCTGTTGTATCTTATGGTCTCCTGGGATTTGCCAAGATTCTCATAAGAGATGTAAATATCTACCTTCCCTCTTGTTGCATAGTCTTTGAGAAGGTTTCGGATCCGTGTTTCAAACGCGTTGAATTTTCTCGGCATTTTAATACTGACATCCAGATACTTATGATTCACGGATCTGAGTTCGGCAGTTATCTTACTGTTCCCGTCATTCTTTTCAAAACGGCCGAAGCCGGTCATGCTGCTTATCATGTCTTTTCCTTTATCAATTGAAATATGTGTCAAATACGCTTTTCGCCACCGACAGTCCTGTTATGCCGGCATCTTCCATGTTCTCTATCATAGCACAAACCACGATGACTGTCCCATTATTTTCAGCAAATCCGGTAAACCAGGAATGGTCATAGTTTTCTTCTTTGTTGGTCTTTGTCTCGGCTGTTCCGGTCTTTCCGTACGCATAGTAATTTCCGTCATAACTGAGTATGACCGCAGTGCCGTCAGTAACGACAGCCCTCATGCAGTCTTTCATGAAAGCGGCTTCTTCTTCGCTCAGGAGCCTGTCATAAACTGCGGGTTTGAAGCTCTTCACTGTATTGCCTTCACTGTCAGTGACGTGCGAGACCAGATGAGGTTTCATCAGGACTCCGTTATTGGCGACCGCACTGGTCACCATGGCAAGATGAAGCGGAGTCACCAGTGTCTCACCCTGGCCGAAAGCAGTCTGCATGACCATGAAACGGGAAGATCCGGGCTCAAGGGAGAAGCTGCTTTTTCCGGAAGCAATGTCTATGTCAAGATCCGTATTAAAGAGCATCTGTTTATTGTCCGCTGCGAATCTTTCAAGATCAAGTGTTGTTCCGATCTCGGAAAACGCGCAGTTGCAGGAAAATGCAAATGCACTCCTCAGGTTTTCATACCCATGGGCATTTCCGTTAGGACAGCCGAAAACATGTCCGTCTTCGCTTAAGATACCTTCACAGACATATTCAAAATCTCCGACATTGCCGTTATTCTGGCGGTAGTACTCAAGAAGTGTGAATATCTTGAAGGTTGAACCCGGAGTAAATGCTGCCTGTGTCGCCCTGTTCAGCAGTATGCTGTTGTTTTCATCTTCAATAATTGCCTGCCAGTCCTCACTTATGCGGTTAGGATCATGGTCCGGTTTTGATACCATTCCAAGTATGGCCCCGGTCGAGGCATTTATCGCGATCGCAGCGCCTTCATTGTCTCCTATCGCATCATACATGGCCTGCTGCACGGAAACATCAAGTGTTGTGACTATATTATCGCCCTGAAGTTTTGAACTGCTGAATTCGCTTCCGATCCTGCTGAAAATGTCGGCATGGGAAGTGAGAAGGTAATAATTATATGATGATTCGATCCCTAGCCCGCCCTTTGAATCGAAACCGATTACATGGAAAAACTCATCCCCGTACGGATAGATCCTGGTATCGGTACCGTCATCTCCTGTGGCTGTAACAGCCAGCACCGTTCCGTCCGCGGCAAGTATGGAACCTCTGTGAATTGTGTTCTTCAGTGATTCAGAACGTTTGTTATACGTATTATTTATGACTGACCCGGACTGGAATATCAGGAATACTCCAAGAAAACCTATCAGGGCAAAAAACAGTATGGTAAAGAAAACAGAAACCTTAAAGATATCCTGATTAATGATCCTCTTCCTGTTTATCTTTTTTCTTTCCCTATTTACTTTTCTGATCAGTTTGTATTCGCCCATCAGTAAACGTCTATATCCCCGTCATCAACCTGTTTTATCCTTCTGTCGTCCGGGTCTCTGTCCGGATACTCTTCGGGATCAAGATCGTATTCTTCCTCATAGCCGTCCCAATCTCTTCGCTGCTTCCCGTAAACGAGCCTTTCTTCGATGAGTTCATTTTCAATCCTCACATCAGTTTCCGATATCACATACAAAGCCTGGACTATCGCTACCAGGAGCATTGAAGCGACTATTGAGCTTCCTCCGCTGGATATAAACGGCAGGTTTATGCCTGTCGAAGGCACGAACTTTATCGCGCCGCCTATTGTCAGGAAGACCTGAAGTCCGTATACCGCTCCGAGCCCGAATGCCATGAGCTTATAAAACGGTCTTGATATCCTTATTGCGATCCTGAATATCATAAGGATGAAACACAGGCACAGCAGTATGAGAAATACCGAGAAGATGGCTCCGAATTCCTCTGAAATGGCGGAAAACACAAAATCGTTTGCCACCATCGGAACATTCCCGGGCGATCCGTTATAAAGGCCGGATCCAAGCCATCCGCCTGTTCCGATCGCAAAAAGTGACTGTGTTATCTGATAGCCTTTATTATCAATGTCAGACCATGGATTGAGCCATACATCGACACGGACCTGTACATGGCTGAACAGCATGTAAGCAGCTATGCAGGCTATGGCAAATGCCGCTATGCTTATCAGCAGATACCGGAATTTCTTAGTTGCAACATATACCATCAGCGCGTAGACGACCGCGAGTATCAGTGCGGTACCAAGCTCACTGCAGAGCACCAGGACTGCTACATGGGCAATGGCGCCTAAGGCTGTAATGAACACAGTCCTGAATGAATTAGCCTTGTTGAAAGCAGCCGCAATGAACATGACGAACAGGATCTTAACAAATTCAAACGGCTGTATGGAGATAAATCCAAGATCTATGGATACTTTTGCGCCCCTGCTCACTCTCGCGAAAATGAACACGGCTATAAGAAGCGCCATGCCAACGATGAAATAAAGCCAGGTCAGCCTGTAGAGGAAACGTACCTTTTTGCACAGGAGCGTAAATATAATGTAGATAACAGTTGAGAATACAGTAAACAGGAGATGCTTGAGCCCTGTTGAAAAAGACAGCCTTGTCTGGATGATGAATCCGACTGTCATGAGCATGCACATGCAGTTATTAAGTCCCGGGCTGAGATGTACGATCAGCGGGAGTATGCACATTACGAAGATAAGATAAAGAAGCTGGCTGAAATAAAGGATTATGACATTCAGTATACTTACGTCCTGAACCCTGCCCGCAGCCACATTTATAAAGATGGATAAAAATGCCAGTGCATGAACAAAAAACACCAGGACCCTCTGCAGTCTGTAGGTGCTTTTCTTTTTTTCTTCAGGTCTGTCAAACTGAGCCGTGAATGAAATGTATGTAAAGACGGCGAAAAACAGGATGATAAGATATTTTGCGCCGGCAAGTACAATATTAGTCATGCTCTATCCCTAAATGATCAAAAGCAGCTTCTGTCACAACACGTCCCCTGGGGGTTCTGTTGATAAATCCTTTTTTCACAAGATACGGTTCGTATACATCCTCAAGAGTTCCGGGATCCTCACCTATTGCTGCGGCAAGGGTATCCAGTCCTACCGGACCTCCCGCAAATTTACGGATCATGGTGTCAAGGATCGCCCTGTCTGTCATGTCAAGGCCTTCCCTGTCCACATCGAGCATGTTAAGCGCCTCATCGGTAATGTCTTTATTGATGTTGCCATCATATCTTACCTGTGCGTAATCCCTTACACGCTTGAGCATCCTGTTGGCGATCCTCGGGGTGCCACGGCTTCGAAGGCCTATTTCAAGTGCGCCCTCGGCATCAATGGTAACTCCCAGCTTCAATGCGGAATTTGTCACTATGACCGCAAGTTCTGAAGGCTCATAGAACTGCATCCTGTGGACTACACCGAAACGGTCCCTTAACGGAGCTGACAGCAGGCCTGCCCTGCTTGACGCGCCTATAAGGGTAAACCTCGGAAGATCTATGTGGATAGTGTCTGCAGCGCTGCCTTTGCCCGTAACAACGTCAATGGAAAAGTCTTCCATCGCTGAATACAGGGTTTCTTCTACAGGTTTATTGAGACGGTGGATCTCATCTATGAACAGCACGTCCCCTTCATTGAGCCTTCTGATGATCGCAGCGATCTCTCCGGGGATCTCAATGGCAGGTCCTGAGATGACCCTGATGTTGGCGTGCATCTCATTCGCGATTATCCCGGCCAGTGTAGTCTTTCCAAGTCCCGGAGGACCGTAAAACAGGAGATGATCTAAAGGTTCCCCTCTTTTTCTGGCAGCTTCGATGTAAATGGAAAGGCTCTCCTTGATCTTTTCCTGACCAATGTAATCTTTAAGAAGTTTGGGCCGGAGATTATTCTCCAGCTCAACTTCTATTATGTTATTTACATCTGTATTGATCGTACTGTTCCTGTTCATATCTTAATATAAAAATAAGTCTATTCTATGATCTTCAGTGCCTGACCGATAATTTCGGAAACTGTCATGCCGTCCAGGCTTCCCAGCTGGTCGATCGCCCTGACAGAGGAGCTTCTGGAAAATCCCAAAGCCTCCAGGGCGTCAATTGCCTCATGAACTGCAGTCCGTTTGCCTGAAAATGCACCGGATGAAGCTGATAGCGAACCCTGAGAAGCGAATACATCCTTTCCGACCTTGCCTTTAAGCTCAACTACGATCTTCTGTGCTGTCTTGCTGCCTACACCCTTAGCGGCGGCGATCAGTTTGGAATCCTCTGCGGCTATCGCCATTTTCAGCTCATCAACAGTGATCGCGGACAGAATGCCGATAGCACCCTTGGGGCCTACGCCGCTGACGGTGATCAGCATCTTGAACATTTCAAGTTCCGCAGCAGTAAGGAAACCATAAAGGGATACATCATCCTCCTTAACTGCCATGTACGTATGCACCTTAACATCACCATCCATGTTTCCGATGGCATAGATGGAGGAAGAAGGCATAGTGATCATATATCCTATGCCGTTGTTCTCCAGGATTATATGGCTGTCAGAAACAGCCGTTACATTGCCGATGATGTAACTGATCATGCGTTTACGATACGTCCGAAATCAGGTTTGAGGCTGGCTCCGCCTACAAGTCCTCCGTCAATGTCTTCCATTGCGAAGAGTTCAGGAGCCGAATCACCTGTAACACTTCCGCCATACTGGATACGGATCGCGTCAGCTGCTTCGTCGCCTGCGATGCCCCTTACACATGCACGGATGGCAGCACATACTTCCTGTGCCTGCTCTTTTGTTGCCACAACACCTGTTCCGATAGCCCAGATAGGTTCATAAGCTATGACGGTATTAGCGATCTGCTCAGGTGTGAGACCGAGGAGCGCGATCTTGATCTGCATGCATACCCACTCAATGGTTATGCCCTGCTCACGCTGCTTAAGAGTTTCTCCGCAGCAGATGATAGGTGTAAGGCCGTATTCAAATGCTTTATGGACTTTGAGGTTAACTGTTTCATCTGTCTCTGCAAAGTACTGTCTTCTCTCTGAATGACCGAGGATGACATACTTTACGCCGGCGTCTTTCAGCATTCCCGGAGCGATCTCGCCGGTAAACGCGCCTTTGTCCTCGAAATACATGTTCTCAGCGCCGATCTTTATGTTAGTGTCTTTAGTCAGCTCAACTGCGCAGGGAATGTCAATTGCGGGTACGCAGAATACTACTTCAACATTGTCATTGTTTACCAGGGGAATGAGTTCGCCTATCAGAAGAGCGGCCTCACTCGGTGTCTTGTTCATTTTCCAGTTTCCGGCAACGATTCTTTTTCTCATTATGTAAAAACTCCTTAAAAATATTATTTTTCATCAATTGCAGTAATACCGGGCATCTCTTTGCCCTCGAGGAATTCAAGCGACGCTCCGCCGCCTGTGGAGATGTGGGTCATCTTATCAGCAAATCCCATCTGATTTACTGCAGCTGCGCTATCTCCGCCGCCAATGACGGTAACTGCATCCATGCCTGCGAGCAATGCAGCGATAGACTTGGTTCCCTGAGCGAAATTCTCCATTTCAAATACACCCATCGGGCCATTCCAGATCACAGTCTTTGCGGGAAGAAGAACTTTGGAGAACAGCTCGATACTCTTCTCTCCGATATCAAGACCCATGAAATCATCAGGAATGCAGCTGATGTCAAATGTCTCAAACGGTACATCGTTGGAGAATTCCTTTGCTGCGACTGTATCAACAGGAAGGACCAGTGTAACACCCTTGTCCTGAGCTTTTTTGATCATCTCATTTGCGTAATCAATATAGTCGTCCTCAACAAGGCTCTTTCCGATGCTTCCGCCCTGTGCCTTGATAAATGTATATGCCATTCCTCCGCCTATAACAAGGATGTCAACCTTCTCAAGCAGGTTATTGATGACGGAGATCTTGGATGATACCTTGGAGCCTCCGAGGATCGCGGCAAAAGGTCTTTCCGGTGATTCGACCGCATTGCCGAGAAAATCGATCTCTTTCTGCATGAGATATCCGACAGCGCTTACCTTTACGAAAGCAGCAACGCCTGTTGTTGAGCAGTGCGCCCTGTGAGCTGTACCGAATGCATCGTTTACATAAACGTCAGCAAGGGATGCAAGCTCTTTGGAGAAGTTTTCTTCGTTCTTCTCTTCTTCAGGACGGAATCTTGTATTCTCAAGAAGTACCACGTCCCCGTCTTTCATTTCAGCTACAGCTGCGCGTGCGTTTTCGCCTACAACATTATCGTCCTTTGCAAATTTTACGGGTATCCCGAGCAGTTCGGATAATCTTTCCGCAACAGGTGCAAGTGTCATTGCCTCATTCGGCTGTCCCTTGGGTTTTCCGAGATGTGAGCAGAGAATGATCTTGCCCCCGTCGTTAATTAGTTTCTGTATTGTAGGAAGCACAGCGGTGATACGTGTATCATCTGTTATGACTCCGTCTTTGAGCGGAACGTTGAAATCGCATCTTACAAGCGTCCTGAGTCCTTTTACGTTGATGTCGTCAATAGTCTTTTTGTTTAACATATTTTCCTCCTGAAAAAAGTGTATAAATAATTTTACCCTATTATTGCATATTTAACAATTAAAACCGTCATTCAGAACCAAATGGAGAATTCACATCCGCAGTAGTTCTGTCTGTATAGGTCATATTCTTTCGAAAGTTCGATCGATCGCTTGTATCCGTCATTCTTCTTGAAATCAGAGGGAAGCCACTTAGGTACATCCGATCCTCCGGCGATCTCCCCGCCTATCCTGTTTATGAGAACGGCATTCTTGTGCGGACTTACAGTAAGCGTAGTCCCGAAATAATCCATTCCCGCTTCCGCTGCGGCCGCAGCAGTTCTGGCAAGACGCAGTTCAAAACATTCAGCGCATCTTGCGCCGCCTTCTTTTTCTTCCTCAAGTCCTTTGACATGGTCCAGGAATTCCTGATGATCGTAAGGAACAGTCATGAGCTTTATACTGCAATCAGCATGCCTGTTCAACTCATCTATGAGCCTTGTCTGCTCGGAAAGGCGGTGATCATATTCATCGCCGGGATAGATGTTCGGATTATAATAAAACACAGTTATATCGAAATGATCTTTCAGATACTCAAGACAATAACTGCTACAGGGACCGCAGCAGCTGTGCAGCATAAGCTTGGGTTTAGGCGTATGCTCTGAATAGGATGAGATGAGCTCATCCAGTTTTTTCTGATAATTGATCTTTTCCATGTGTGCAAATAACAGACCGCTGGTCCTTTATCAGGTCCAACGGCCGTCTTTCTTGAGTGTCTGATATCTGTTATATGCCTTTTCAAGAATGCCGCGTTCATTCTCATATTTAAGAAGATGATATGCCTCATGGTATTTGTAATATCCCGAATCGACAAAATACTCTTCTTTCTGCGGTCTGCTGAAAAAGCTCTCTGCTGAAATGAGATACCAATGCACGGTTTTGTGCACTGTATCCTCCTGTGCCTTGAACTCATATTCACAGGAGCCCAGATATTCAATTATCTTTCCCTTTGCGCCTGATTCTTCTCTAACTTCCCTAAGCGCTGTTTCTTCGTGGTCTTCACCCGGTTCGACCGAGCCCTTCGGCAGGACCCAGCCCTCGTATCTGTTTCTATAGTTTATGAACAGCAGAAGGATCTTCCCACGATAGATGACAACACCGCCACAGCTTACTGTCTCTTTCATAGTTAACCCCGATGGCATTTAGCCCATTGATAATCTGGGATTATAATACCATATCAGGATTGTATTTTCTACATACATTTGGCATACTTTTCAATCTTTTACAGCTTTTATGACGATATAATCCTTTTTATGGTCCGTTATCATTTCATCGCTCTCTATCCTGAATCCGTGACAGGTGATCACCGACCTCACCAGGTCAGCATCCCTGTGTGGTGATACGATGATCTCTTTAAACGATCCCAGCACATCGGGATGGGCTTCCATGATATTGCACATCAGTATCCCGCCCATTCCGGATATGACAGCCGTATCAGCTTCCCCCGGCAGCAGCTTCTCAAACCCGTCCGACAGTCTGCATTCTACTCTGTCAGAGAGTCCTGCTTTTCGTGCCAGTTCTTCGGCTTTCATCAGGGAGCCCTTACTTATGTCAACAGCAATGGCGGAAGGCGATATGCCTTCTTTTACGAGATATACGGGGACATACCCGTGATCTGTCCCTATGTCCGCCACTATGTATCCCGGTGTCACGAGACCAGCAATGTGTTTAAGCCTGTAAGATATTCCCATTAGTTCCTCTGTATGTTTATGAAAAGAGCCGTCCGGCGGACGGCTCTTTCACTTATCTTATCAGTCAAGAAAATCCTTAAGTTTTCTGCTTCTGCTCGGATGGCGAAGCTTT
Source organism: Lachnospiraceae bacterium (assembly GCA_045595385.1). Taxonomy (GTDB): domain Bacteria; phylum Bacillota; class Clostridia; order Lachnospirales; family Lachnospiraceae; genus RGIG5612. The sequence goes on from JAZOAJ010000192.1 coordinate 12,943, forward strand.
CTTAATGCTTTTGCTTCTATCTGCCTGATACGTTCACGTGTAACGTTGAACTCCTTGCCGACCTCTTCGAGAGTCCTGGTCCTTCCGTCATCAAGTCCGAACCTGAGTTTAAGGACCTCCTGTTCCCTTTCGGTGAGTGTTCCAAGGACTTCATTGAGCTGCTCCTTGAGCAGTACAAAAGCAGCGGCATCAGCAGGAGAAGTGATGTTCTCATCCTTGATGAAATCTCCAAGATGGGAATCTTCCTCCTCGCCTATCGGAGTCTCAAGAGAAATGGGATCCTGGGAGATCTTCATGATCTCACGGACTCTTGAAACGGGGATCTCCATCCTCTCGGCGATCTCTTCGTTGGTCGGTTCACGGCCGAGTTCCTGGAGCAGCTGTCTGGAGACTCTCAGGAGCTTGTTTATTGTCTCGACCATATGGACAGGGATACGGATCGTTCTGGCCTGGTCAGCGATCGCCCTGGTCGTAGCCTGGCGGATCCACCATGTTGCATATGTCGAGAACTTATATCCCTTCCTGTAATCAAACTTCTTTACAGCCTTCATAAGACCCAGGTTGCCTTCCTGGATAAGATCCAGAAGCTGCATTCCGCGTCCCACATATCTTTTTGCGATACTTACAACAAGCCTTAAGTTGGCCTCTGCCAACCTTGCTTTTGCTTCTTCATCGCCTTCTTCCATGCGTTTTGCGAGCTCGATCTCTTCTTCGGAAGTAAGGAGAGGTACTTTGCCGATCTCCTTAAGATACATCCTTACATGGTCTTCGATGTTTATATTGTTTTCAAGTTCTGACAGATCAAGATCGAGGTCTATCTCAGCCTCAAGATCTTCATCTGAGAGTTCATCGATCGATTTGAGATCATCTTCGAAATCCATGAGCAGAGCGTCTTCGTTCAGATCTGTACGAAGCACATCAATACCCCTGTTGGCAAGATAATCTACTATCTGATCGATCCTTTCATTGCTGAGATCCATTCCGGGGAAATATTTATCGATCTCAGAATATTCAATGAAATTCTTTCTGCTTTCAGCGTCTTTGATCAGTTTTTCAAGACACTCTTCAAATACGTTTGCTTCTTCGCCCATCCAATCATTCACTCCTTAAAAATAACAAGCTTTTTAAGATCTTCCTGTTCTTTCTTCAGTTCAAGAATCTTTACAA
>JAZOAJ010000193.1:0-4952 GCA_045595385.1 Lachnospiraceae bacterium
CGAAATGACCACTGCTGCGATCAGGAACACGATAGCGTTAAGCGCCAGGATACTGGAAGCAATGCCAAGGCGGGAATGCTCTTTGTCAGAGAACTTATATCTCTTCCTGAGGCGCTTTTCCTGTCTTGCCTTTCTCGCAGCTTCCCTCTCGTTTGTCAGAAACTCTTCCGAGCTGATGTGCTGTTCGATATTATCTTCATACTCGTATTCCAGTGCCAATTATCTTTCCTCTGCTATCAATCCGAGAACGGTTTCCTGGTCACTGTGGTGAACAGATCTTCCGCATATGTTTATTGTCTGCTGATGCCCAAGGCCGAACAGAAGACAGACATCCCTGTCCTTCATCCTTCCAACTGCTTTTCGGATCGCGGACGCACGGTCATAATCCACTTCGAAGTTTGTAAGATCTTCATTTCCCGCAAGCATGTCTGCCGTAATGCTCTCCGGCGGGTCAAAATACAGGTCATCGCTCGTTATAAAAGCGAAGTCACTGTTTTCAAGAGCGATCCTTGTCATCTTGGGGCGTTTTTCCCTCTCCCGGTTGCCTGTGCATCCAAAAACGGTATACACATGCTCCGGTTTAAGCGGTTTTATGGTCTCGTAAACTTTTTCAAATGCATCCGGGGTATGGGCATAGTCTATGAAAATGGTGTTAGTTCCATATCTGTATCTCTCCATGCGCCCTGCGGGAAGCTTTATCTTCGGAATGACTCTTACAATGTCATCCATCTTTATCCCTGCCGCATTCATGCAGGCCATGCATGTCATGAGATTGTACATGTTGTACTCACCGATGATATCGGTCTCTATGGTGTACTCCCTGCCGTAAGCGCTGAAAGTAAGTTTTGTCACATCCCCGTTTTCAATGTTGAGGATACGAAGATCCGTATCACCCTTTCCGTAGGTGATGAGCTTACCGCCGTTTTCCGGCAGGAAATATGTGTAATAAGGATCATCCGTGTTCAGTACTGTTACCCCGCCATCCTTAAGGCTTTCGAACAGCCTCTTCTTGCACCGGGCATATGCATCAAATGTCTTGTGGTAATCGAGGTGGTCTTCTGTCAGATTAGTAAATGCCGCGACGTCAAAACTGATGGTGTTGAACCTGTCCAGATCAAGTCCCTGGCTGGATGCCTCAAGCGCCACACAGTCATATCCGTTTTCGTGTGCTTTAAGCAGAAGTTCATAAAGATGGCAGATATCTACAGACGTATTCGGAAGGCTGCTCACCTTTTCGCCCATATAAAAACCGATCGTCCCTATATACGCGCATTTTATCCCAAGCAGGTTCAGCGCTTCACTTATAAAATAACATGTGGAAGTCTTTCCGTTGGTTCCCGTGACTCCTATCAGAGTCATCTTCGAGACTATGTCCCCATAGGCTTCTTTGAGCATGCCCTCCAGATATTTTCTGGGCTCAGGGACATTGATCGTCTCAACGCTGTAAGTGCCTTCTTTGCATACTATCCTTGAAGCACCTTTCTCTATTGCGCTTTCAATATAATCCGATCCGTTGCTGGATATCCCGTCCAGTGCGACGAATGTATCTCCGGGCTGTATCTTTCTTGAATCTGTTCTGATCATGTAATGCTCCGATCGTTATTTCAGCAATCCGAATTTGTCCGATGGCCAGTAACATAAGACTGCTTTTGCGAGGATCTGTTTCCTTGTCACATATGTCGTTTTCCAGTATCTTGCGTCATTGGAGTGGTTCCTGTTGTCACCCATCACAAAATAGCTGTCTTCAGGGACTTTATACGGACCGAAATCATCCACCCTTGGCGGTTCATTAAGATAAGGCTCATCAAGGACTTCACCGTTCACATATGTGACTCCGCCTATGATCTCAACCGTATCGCCCGGGCAGCCGATCACCCTTTTTACGAATGTCTGTTTCTCATTATCCGGATATCTGAAAATGATTATGTCCCCGCGCTCAGGTTCGTTAAAGAGATAAGCCAGCCTGAATCCGAACATGCGGCTGCCTGTCATTATGGTGGATTCCATTGAACTTGATGGCACAACAGAATTGATTATCACAAAACAATTAAGGATCAGCGCTGCTGCTACCGCAATGGCGATGACCATGAGCCAGGAAAACAGTTCACTCCTGCCGGTTTTCTTTTCTCCGTTTTTCAGCCTGCTGTGCTTGAAATCGTTTGTGACCGTAACTTCGTCTTTGTCATGGCCTTTAACATTGACATCCTTATCGGATATCTCCGTTTCAAACACCTGCATTACTTTTTTTTCGCTCATCCGATTATTTTTTAATGTCAGTTCCGCACATTATGCGCACTGCCCTGTTGAAATTTACGATCTCCGCCTTTTTGCATTTTCCGGCATCTTCACCGTCAACTACCCATTGAAGTTCCTCTTCGCTCTCAAAAATGATATGGTTTGATTTAAGGCGCGTGATAAGACCGCCGGCGTCTATTTTAGGATTAAACGCTGCCGCCACTTCTTCATTGAACTGGATAAGATCAGCCGGTTTCTTGAACAGCATCAGTTCATGCAGTCCGTCCTGCAGGTCGACACTGTTACCGAGTATGCCCGCTATACCGCCTACACTTGTGGCGTTGGTTGCCATGCCCAGGAAATAATCCCCCTCAACGGTCTTACCATCATCGTATGTTACTTTGACATACTGGGTTCTCATTTTCAGGAGCGCTTTTATCCCTCCTGTAAGATAGGCTCCGTATCCGAACATGTTCTTTGCAGACTGCGGAGTGAATGCAGAAACTGCAGAGAGTTCTCCAAATGATGCCACGTATGCAAAAAAACGGTCATTCAGTTTTCCGATATCTGTCTCAAACGGTACTCCGTTAACTGCAATTCCGGCTGCCCTCGCAATGTTCAGCGGCAGTTTATAACTGTTCCTGGTGTCATTAGTCGAGCCTGTAGGTATGAATCCGACTGTAGGCCTGTCCTCGGGTTTCACATTCATAAGACCGGAGATCAGTCCGTTCAGAGTGCCGTCCCCGCCTGCGCAGACCACATGGTCGTACAACGGGGCAAAGTGCTCTGCAACGTATGGCAGATCATGGGCAGTCCTGGTACGGTAGATGGTCGGAATGTACCCCGCGCTTTCAAATGCCTTAATGACCTCTGCAAGATGTGCTCCGATAACACCCATGCCTGACGTTGGGTTATAAACAAAAAGTAAAGTTTTTAAATTGATCTCCATTATCTTAAGAATCCTGCGATTATCTGTTCTTCGGCTTCCTCCTGGGACAGCCCGAGCGTCATCAGTTTTGTGAGCTGTTCCCCGGCGATCCTGCCGATCGATGCCTCGTGTATGAGCGCTGCGTCAAGATCATTTGCCTTGATCTGCGGTGACGCGCTTATCTTTGCGTCATCCATTATGATGGCGTCGCATTCGGTATGGGAAGCGCACGGAGCATTTCCTTCGATGTCTGCGGTAAATGTCTGCGTTGATGTATTTTTGGCTATGGCGCGGCTGGTCAGATCGCATGTGCAGTTCTCACCGTTCAGCTTAACATTGAATATCGCATCGGCATGCTGTCTGTCATGTGTGAACACCTTGTCCTTGACTACAAGCTTTGCTCCCGCGCCTTTCAGCACAGCTTTTGTATCCCTTACGGTATTATCGATGCCCTTGATCTGCATGGTATCCATCTCCATGTAGGAGCCTTCTTCCATCTCAACAACAGTGGTGGGATTCATGGTGTTCTCGCCGGTACCGTCACCTTCGCCGTAATGCTTTTCAATATATCTGACCCTGGCATTCTTCCCGACATGGAATGTATGAATGCCGTCATGACGGCTCTCAAGTTCGCCGCAGTTGTGTATGCCGCAGCCGGCAACGATGACAACATCAGAGTCCTCACCAATGTAGAAATCGTTGTAAACAAGGTCATTGATACCGGACTGGCTGATCATGACCGGTATATGCACCTTTTCGTTCTTTGTTCCCGGTTTGATGATGATGTCAATGCCCGGATTATCTTCCTTCGACACTATGTCGATGTTCGCGGTCGACGAACGGCTTTCAAGCTGTCCGTTCAGCCTTATGTTATATGCGCCCTCCGGTATTCCGTGGAGCTGCGCTATCTCTTCAAGTAATGCTTCTTCTATTCTGTCCATGCGGCAACCCTTCTACTGGTAATATCTGCAGCCTTCAGTTCCTTTAAGGAGTTCAGGCATGATCGTTTCTCTTGCACCTTTGGCAACTATGCTGCCGTCTTTTACGACGACGATCTCATCTGCTATGTCCAGTATCCTCTCCTGATGTGAAATAACTATGATCGACCGGTCTCTTTCTTCCCTCATCTTCTCAAATATCTTGATCAGATTGGAAAAACTCCAGAGATCTATTCCCGCCTCAGGCTCATCGAGTACTGCAATACTGCATTTGCGGGCAAGGAGAGTCGCTATCTCGATACGCTTGATCTCTCCGCCGGAAAGACTGCCGTCGACATCTCTGTTAATGTAATCCTTTGCACATAGACCGACAGCTGAAAGATACTCGCAAGCCTGTGAGAGACTGGCCTCTCCTCCCGACGCGATCGAGAGCAGGTCCTTGACTCTGATCCCTTTGAACCTTACAGGCTGCTGGAAAGCAAATGCGATGCCTGCTTTTGCGCGGTCCGAAATGCTCATGTCTGTAATGTCGATCCCATTCATGTATATAGAGCCTGACGTCGGCTTGTAAATACCGGCAATAAGTCTTGCGAGTGTGCTCTTTCCGCCTCCGTTAGGACCGGTGATCACCACAAACTGCTTACTGTCAACCTTAAGAGATACATCTTTTATGATCTCTTTGGCATGATCCTTTTCATCGTTTACTTCAAACGATACATTCTTTAGTTCTATCATTTTCCCTCCAGCCCCGGATGGGCATTATTTTTGTCCAATTAGGTATTATAACACAAATCGCAAATATATCATCTTTTTTATATTGTAGTATTATTTGTTCACAAATATATTTTCTT
>JAZOAJ010000194.1:0-2577 GCA_045595385.1 Lachnospiraceae bacterium
CGTTTGCAGCATTCAGGATGTTTGAGTATGAAGCCGGTGTCCAGCAGTCAAGCGGATGGAATCTTCCTTCATACTCCGGAAAGCGCTTGATGATCCTCGCTAGTATGGCATCTACCGTCTCCTTTTTACATTGACTGTAACTTTCCGGATCTTGTGACAAAGCGCTCCAGAACCTGAAATCATCGATGTGCTGTATGAACATGCACTGCACGACAGTTTTGCCCGGAGGTGCAATAAATTCTCCGAACTTCCTGTAATTTTTAACACCCATGCGGTCATACATGCTGACGCCTATCTCAAAAGGCTCGCATTGGAAATAGAAGAGATCGTCGATCTCGCTCATCTCCCCGTCAACTGCAAACGCGCACTGGAAAGCGCTGTAAGCTGTGACCTTTTCATGGTTTTCAAGCCTTTTAAGTTTTGCCGGCGCATACTTCCCATCCAGCAATTTGGAAAATGTATACGGGAGGGATGTCGTACAGATCACATAGTCAGCCTCTTCAAAAGAACCGTCTTTAAACCTGACGCCGCTGGCTGTATCTGATCTTGCAGGGATAAATTCCACTTTCACAGCTTCAGCACCATATCTTATCTCGCCGCCTAAGGAAAGATAATGATCTGCGATCCGCTCTGACATCTGCCCGGAACCTCCGACGGGAACATCTGCACCGCCGGATGTGAACATGGCATAGCTGAGCACCAGCCAGAACGCTTCATATTCTCTTGCGGAAAAATCCAGTATCAGTTTCTGTATCAGGGGATCTTTGAACATGCCTGACAATTTCCCCAGATCCATTCTTGTGTATCTGAAGGCTGAATTTATGATCTTCATCCTGGAAACTTCTGCGCCTATGTCAGACCACACCGACTTAAAACTGAATGCATCCTGCGCGGAGTTGAGCACGGTCCTGCAGGCAAATACGCAGTCAAAGAATCTGTTGATCTCTTTTGCGTCCACCGGGGAGTGCTTAAGGAATTCTTTTCTTGATCTTTCAGGGTCACGCCACAGATTAAGTGTTTTACCGTCAAGTTCAGAGTAGAAAAATGAATTTCGCTCATATATCGGGACATCATCAGACAGGGCTCCGATCTCTCTCCAGAAATCATTCTGCTTCGTGCCCTTTTTTGTCCCCATCAGCCAATGGATGCAGTTATCTATGGCATACTCACCGCGAGTCCATGAACAACAGCATCCTCCGATGTTCTGATTCAATTCAAATATTATCGTCCGGTATCCGGCCTTCTGGCCAAATACGCCGGCCGCCAGACCTGAAAGGCCTCCTCCGATTATGGCGATTGTCTTCATTATTCGTCTTCAGATCTTCGAAGTGTCTCGCGGACGCGCATAAGAGTCTCGCCCATGAGATTATCACCCTTCCACTTTGATGGTTCCTTAGCTTCAGGATCATCTGCCGTAAGTCCGATCCCATACCTGGTATCAACAGGGCTTGCTTCAGCAAGTGTCGCGTGTCCTGTCTCAAATAACTGATTTTTAAGTTCTATGTTCTGACTGAACTTTGCAAGATTGCCTTCATAAATAATCTTCGGTACTATCCTGCTCCATTTTTCAGAATCAAAGTTACGTATTTCACGGCCGAGTTTTTTGATCTTTGAAGGATCACTCTCGTGCATGATAAGTATGTAGTATTCAACATCTTCCATTGCAAGAGCCTTCTTGGCCATCATGTACTGTTCGCAGCTTGTATATGTCACTCCGTCCACCGACATCTGCGCATGATACCACTGGCTTAAAAATCCGTTCTCTTCATTGTCATTCCAGAAGAATACAAAATCTTCTCCTGTTTCGAAGGGCTCATTGACTGCAGGTTCCTGATCCATTTCCCTAAGGAAGCCGGGGTCTATCCTGGTCTCAAATAATCCGGGAACATCATCTTCATCGCTGTAAAGTGCAGGTGCCATGTCCGCCTGTTCACACCATGCATCAAAGAGAGCCTGCTGCCTGTCGAGTTCATTTTTTCCGATCCAGAGCGTCTCATCATCGAGCGATGTGAAATAGATGTCCATGTTCACTTCAGTATCCCTGGTTTCTTTAAGGAATTCATACACTTCTTCAAGCGCAGCCTTCCATGCGCCTTCGATCGGATATCCGTATATTCCGGCTGATATGAGCGGAAATCCTATGGACTGACATCCGTTCTGCGCTGCCAGTTCAAGGGCGCTCCTGTATGCGGACCTGAGCTGATATGCTTCCCCGTTTTCTCCACCGGTCCAGATTGGTCCGACTGCATGGATTATGTATTTCTGCTTCATGTTAAATGCAGGTGTGATCGCTGCTCCGCCCGTCTTCACTCCGCCGATCCTTTTACAGGCTTTTGTAAGTTCCTCATACCCTGCCGCCTCAAACATCAGTCCGCAGACGCCGCCGCCTGCTTTCAGTGAAGTATTTGCCGGGTTTACAACAGCATCACAGTCGATCTGTATTATGCTTATCTTCTTCAGTATTACTCTGCTCATCAATTATCTCCGATCTGATCTATTTGTTGTCAGATTATACCAAATTTCATATTATTTGTAACTATTCAGCCGGGCGTGTACAGATTTTACGCTTGTGACCAT
>JAZOAJ010000195.1:0-6262 GCA_045595385.1 Lachnospiraceae bacterium
GGCATATATGGAGTCTGGCTCGTTGCCAGAAATAGAGGAGATAAACTTCACTAGCTCCACCACTCAAACCCTTGGAATTCCAAGGGTTTTTTTATATAAAGCAGCAGGAATTCCGCGTACGTATTCAAGGGAGTCCATACTCTGTAGAGAGCGGATTGTGGTATACTTTATTATAATTGGATGCCGCTGATAATCGAAGAACAGGGGCTGAAACTATGTTCATCAGAGAAGAGAAAAGAGGAAGTATAATACTGCAGGTAATTGTGCTCTTCACTATGTGTGTGTTGCTGACCGGCCTGCTTACTTATGCAACAGAATACTTTCGCGCGAGCCAGAATGTTAAAGATCAGATAGAAAGCCTTGCGGCACAGACTGCAAGGGAAGTTATTCTTGCTGCAGAAGAGTATCCTGCACATGAGTGGCTGCTTGGTTACTGGCATGACCATGCTGATGAACTGGATATCGAATATGATGCAGACTACACCGCAGAATCGAAGACAGCAGAGAAGGCTCGGATTCTCGCAGAACATAATCCTGATCTGCAGCTTAGATATGCTGAAACAGATGAGATAATAAAAATGTCAGCTGAAGACCAGAAGCTGTACGCAGAGATAATCTATTCCTGGCTGATTACAAGGATCAATCAGATCAAGCAGGTCTGCAGCCCGGATTATCTCTTCTGTGTGCGCACCGAAGCCCCGTATGACAGACAGTTTTTTATGTTCAGCGCTGCTGATCCCGGGGCTGAAAGGGGCACGGAATACGAGCAGGTATACACACTCGGAGTTACTGTCAGCGTAGACAAGAGCCAGCAGGATGCGATGCAGAGCGCTGTTAAGAACCAGTCCTACATTGCTGATGCCGGCAGCTATGTTGATTACTACTTCATAATGGATACAATAGATGGCCATGACTACCTTGTGGGCATGACATTTGATCTTGCTGCCGTCACGACTGCGGTCGAACAGCAGCGCAGCAGCCGGTCGGTTACCGCGATGGTGTATCAGATAATACTGTCTGTTATTTGCGCTATTGCTATTATGCTTGTCGTCCTTCGCCCGCTTAAAATCATACAGGTAAGCATCAGACAGTACAAAGACGAAAAAGACAGCGGTAAAGTACGAAACCTGCTGGAACACATCAATATGAATAATGAGATCGGAGAACTGTCCAATGATGTAATTGAAATGACAGCTGAAATCGATGACCACCTTGACCGGATCAGTCGCATAACTGCAGAGAGAGAACGCATCGGAGCAGAACTTGGACTGGCAACTAACATACAGCGGTCAATGCTTCCGCACGCTTTTCCTCCGTTTCCTAACCGCAGTGAAATGGATCTATACGCTCTCATGGAGCCTGCGAGAGAGGTTGGAGGAGATTTCTTTGACTTCTTCATGGTCGATGACGATCATCTGTGTCTTGTCATTGCCGATGTATCCGGCAAGGGAATCCCGGCGGCACTGTTTATGATGATATCCAAGATAATTATCAAGAACTGTGCAATGCTTGGGGAAGGCCCTGCAGGGATTCTCAGAAAGACTAATGAAGCCATCTGTGAAGATAATCAGACCGAGATGTTTGTAACTGTCTGGGTGGGCATACTTGAACTGTCTACAGGTATTCTCAAAGCTGCAAGCGCAGGGCATGAGTATCCGGTCATCAGACACCCGGGCAGCAGGTTTGAACTGTACAAAGACCAGCATGGATTTGTCATCGGTGGTCTTGAAGACATGGAGTACACTGAATATGAAGTGCAGATGCAGCCGGGATCTGAGATATTTGTCTATACTGATGGCGTACCTGAGGCCTCAGATGCAGAAAACAATATGTTCGGAATACAGCGTATGCTTGCATCGCTCAATGAGACAACTGATGCCTCGCCGGAAATGATTATAAGACATGTCAGGCATTCAATAGATATGTTCACACGCGACGGAACACAGTTTGACGACCTGACGATGCTATGCATCAGATACAATGGAAAAGAATAAAACATATAAGGAAATGTTACTCGTGGATGATGTAGAAGACAAAGTATTTCTGCGTGAACTTATCGAGACAATGTACAATGAACTGCCGGCACCAAAGAAAAAGAAGTAAGCAAAAGCGCTCTGATTGAGTGGGGAAAATATGATGGATAATGATAATTGCTTTGAGAAAGGGGGCACATTAATGAAGAAATTAATTATCGGTGTGATGCTTACCATTGCAGTGTTATGTCTTGCAGCTTGTGGGGGCTCGTCTGTAAAGGTGGGCTCGTTCTCATCTCGCTACTTTAACGGGGATGATTATGATAACGCTGTACAGGAAGTCTTTACTTATTTCAGCGACTGGGAAGGCTGCACTATGACAGAAATCGGATATGCCGGAGATGACGCTGTCAAGGCAGAAGCGGAAATCCGTGGACTGGCGCCTGAGCAGGTTATGGTATTGACATCCACATTTACTACGGACGGGGAAGACCACCAGAACGGCCTCGAACCAAATTACACATATGAGGATTACAAGTGGATCCTGACAAGAAACACTACGGCGGAGCCATGGAACCATGAAGATCATGGTTACGGCTAAACCGGTTAAGTCAGCTGAAAGGAGACCAGCTAGAAAAACTGTGTCATATAGCATTAAAAAAGGTGCTAAGTGGTTGGATGGAAAGTGATGGTCATTCTATTGTAGCTGCTGGTTCTGTTCGCTGTTGGTCAATCCGGTATCAATGGATTCAGCCACCAGTTTCAGTCCGGTTTTTACCTGTTCTATAGTATCTTCTACAGTTCCCGGCATTCCGGCTCTTGCCCATTCCATGAATGCATTGTAGATCATACCGTTCCATAGAGAAATGTAGAATGATTTTGATATACCTTCAAAACGCTCATTCATCAGCTTGAGGAAATTGTGTTCAAGGCCTGCATCTATAATGGCCCTGATAGATTCCTCATGCTTCTTTCCGGCTTTAAAAATCAGGTACATGTTATCAAAAATCGAATTGCTGAGTGCCGAAATGACATCATCGATCGGCTCTTTATAGATATCGATCAGGATAGCCGTCGTACTCTTATAATTCTTATATACACCCGATCTGGATACGCCGGACTTCCTGATGACATCAGTCATGCGGATGTCGTCGAACCGCTTTTCAGCCATTAAAATAAGCAGCGCTTCCCTGATGTATTTTTTTGTTTCGTAATTAGATGCTGCGTTATTTGCCTTCAGGTGGCGAAGTCTCTTTTCTGTAATTGACATAGTACAAAAACTCCTATTCTGTTTACTCCACTCTCATGGAGTTGACAAGTGTTTTCTCCAAAGAATAATATTATTACGACAGTTATGCAACTAATAGTTTGATTATATATTAAAAAGGGGATTTTTTATGGGAAAGAATATTGAACAGAATGTGATCGTAGCAGTATTCAATGTAGAGAGCGAAGGCTATCAGGCACTTACTGAGCTAAAGCAGTCAGCAGCAAGTGAAACATATTTTGTTACTGCTGCCGCGCTTGTAAAGAAAGAAGGTAAAATTACTACAGTTGTCGATGGTTTCGATACCGGTGCAGATACAGTAAATGATACCATGATAGGCGGACTTGTCGGAATGATGCTCGGCATTTTTGGAGGTCCTCTGGGCGTACTTCTCGGCGGAAGCTACGGCGCTCTTGTAGGTGCAACTGTTGATGCAGGTGAAGCAGTGTTCGGAGCATCGATGCTCGAGCAGATCGCAGACAGACTCGATGACGGAATGGTTGCTATCGTCGCGCTGGCAGGAGAGGAATCGGAAGAAGCACTCGATACTAAGCTGGCCGCATTCGACACAGTAATTGCCCGCTTCGATGCTGAAACCGTAGCAGAGGAAGTTGACAGAGCGTATGAGAAGCAGTACGAGATGGCCAGACAGGCAAAGCTTGATCTCCGCAAGGAAAGAAAAGAGGAGATAGCTGAAAAGATCAGCGTTGCGGCGGATAAGCTCGACAATGCGCTCGATGCAGCAAAGGAAAGGGATGAAAAGGTCCTGGAGGATCTCAAAGAAAACGAAGAGACCCTCAGACATGGTTTTACAAAATAGAAAAGGAGAAACTCATGGATCTGACAGAAAGATATGGCGATGTAACAGCAAAGATGGATGAACTCAGAGCCAAGCTAGAGGAAGCGAATGAGGTTATAAAGGAATCCTTTAAGCAGGGTGCCGCAGATTTCAGAGCAGACATGGAATTCACTCAGAACAGTATTGATGAGGTCCTGGAAGAGGCGAAAAGAGAGCACAATATCAGAGTCGAGGAAAGGATCGATGACATAATAGCCACCGATGAAATGTTTGAAGCCAGAAAGGAAGAAAGACGTGAAGCTGCCAGAGCAAAGATAAAGAACCTTCAGGATAAGATCAACGATCTTAGTCAGGCATATGCCAGGGCAGATCAGGAAGAGCTTATAGTTGACCTCCTGACCTATGCTGATGAATGTCAGGAAATTGCCATTAATATGTCAGAAGAAGCGATACTTGCGTATAAAGCCGCAGCTGAGCAGATAGCACTCTATTATGAGAAGTATGGTGAAAATTGATCAGCACCTGCAGCATCTTTAGAACGTGAGCATAGAGGATCATGGTACTCTATGCTCACGTTTTTGTACATTGATTATGTTATTATTAATAAAAGATGAAAAGAGCTAAACAAATCGGAACTTGTTGAGGTGATGTATGGAGCCTTATCAACTTATTATTGAAAATGTAACAATAATCACGGCAGACGCTGATAACACGGTTATTACGGATGGAGTCATTGGCATAAAGAATGGAACCATTATGCTTCTTCAGAAACAGATTTCCGGCATTTGTTATCAGGCTGATGAACATATAGATGCGCATGGAATGGTTGCGGTTCCGGGCTTTGTGAATACACATGTGCATTGCTTCCAGTCGCTTCTCAAAGGACTCGGAGCAGATCTGCCTTTGATCGAATGGCTTAACAGCTCCGTGCAGCCTTTTGGAGTTCGTGTGACTCATCGACAACAAGAGCTCGCTGCGCTTGTTGCCTGCCTCGAAGCTCTTAAAAGCGGGTGTACGACATTGTGCGAATTCTTCTACACGAATCAGGATCCGGAGCTTGCGGATGTATGCATTGAAACTATGCGGAAGACAGGTATCCGCAGCATCTTCATGCGTACCTTTCAGGACTATGGTGAGGAATATAATGTTCCATCATGCTACCTCGAACCGGTCGAAAAGGCCATCGATGAAGTAGAAAGGCTCAGAAGAACTTATCCTTCAGAAGACATGTTTTCGATTTGGACCGGTCCTGACGTGACATGGGCAACGAGCCGGCGGGGCTATGAAGCGATACTCGAGTATTGCCTTGACCGGAAAATACGCTATACCATGCATTTGAAGGAAACGCCGGAAGACGATGATATGTGCCGGCGGAATTACGGAGTTGGCATCGTGGAGCTTCTCGAAAAAACAGGCTTCCTGACCGATCAGTTCCTTGCAGTACATTGTGTACATCTTACTCCGGACGAAATAAAGCTTTTTGCAGAACGGGGCGTTTCAATAAGCCATAATCCTGCTGCCAATCTCTATCTTGGTTCTGGGATCGCGCCGATCCCAGCCTGTCTCGAAGCGGGTATCAACATCTCATTGGGAACTGACGGCGCAGCAAGTAATAATACTACTGACATGCTTGACACGATGAGATTGACAAGCCTGATCCACAAAGGAGTCTCTCGGGATGCGACAGCGATGAGTGCCTTGAAAGTCATAAGGATGGCAACAGCAGACGGGGCGAAAGCTCTTGGCATGGAGAATACGATCGGATCACTTGAGACAGGAAAAAAAGCAGACATCATCCTGTTTGACCCTGATAAACTGAAATCTGTGCCCATGCATGATCCCATGGCGACAATCGTCTATTCTGCAGCTTCTGAAAATATCGACACCACGATCGTGAACGGGAAAGTTGTTTACCGTAAAGGAGCCTTTTCCTGTGGTATCGAGGAAGAACAGCTCATAGAGCAGGTGAAGAAGGAATTGCATCTTAGTTAATTTTCCAAATTCCCGTTTGTCGAATTGAGTACATAGTCAGACCTCTTTCAGACATATGGCTAAGTCTCCAAATAAGTCTCCAAGATTTTCAGAAACGTTGAAAATCCAATAGTTGGTCCTGTGTTCGATTCCTGTCGTCTCCATTGAAAGGTTAGTTTATTATTGGAGAAACTATATTGTAAGAGCTTGAAATTCTTGAAATTTCTAGCTCTGTTTAAAATGCCATGGCAT
>JAZOAJ010000196.1:0-3711 GCA_045595385.1 Lachnospiraceae bacterium
GTCTTTGCAAATATTGGCGACGCGATGCTTAAGTGTGACTATGCCGTTCCCTGGGTGAGGGCAGTCAAAGAGCAGGGCTTCAGAGTACTGTTCCTGTCAAATTATTCGTATTATCTGAGGGAGCTGAAGCCGGAAGTGCTAGGCTTTATCCCATACATGGACGGGGGAGTGTTCTCCTGCGAAGTGCACCTCATAAAACCCGACAAGGCAATATATCAGACGATATGTGACAAATACAGCCTGGATCCCGCAAAATGCCTCTTCATTGATGACAACAGAGACAACATCCAAGCCGCAAAGGAGTTCGGCCTAAACGCAGTGCTGTTCGAAGGCTATGAGAAGACAAGGGCTGAGGTCGACCGGATACTGCAGATCCGAAACGGAACCGGAGTTGTGAGAGCACAAGATATGTGGTAAGATAAATGGTAAGTTGATATTGACAATGTAATGAGGTGTTTAAATGTCTGAATATAAACCACCATTTGATATCACTCCGGAAATGCTGACACTGACAGCAGCTGTTTCTGAAAAGATCGGTGAACTGAGTATTTACCGAAACATGGAAACCCGGCCGCATCTGCGAAGGAATAACAGGATACGTTCCATACATTCATCGCTGCTGATCGAGGCCAATTCACTGTCACTGAAAGAGGTCCGGGATGTGATCGCCGGCAGGGAAGTGATTGGCCCGAGGGATGAGATCCTTGAAGTTAAAAACGCATATGCTGCGTATGAGGAACTTCCGAACATAGACCCATATTCCATAAGGGATTTCAAAAGGATACACGGAATCATGACGAAGGGACTGATCAGTGAATCCGGAACGTTCCGTCAGGGAGAGGAAGGCGTTTTTGATGGAAAAAAGGTTATTTTTGTTGCTCCGCCGCCCGGTCAGGTGCCATCTTTGATGAAAGAACTGTTTTCGTGGATGAAGAACGCCCGGAAAGAGCTGAATCCACTGATAGTGTCTTCTGTTTTTCATTATGAAGCGGTTTTCATACATCCATTCGCAGATGGAAACGGGCGTATGGCAAGGCTGTGGCAGACGGCAATCCTTGCAAAGTGGAGGGAGATATTCCAATATCTGCCGGTTGAAAGCCAGATCGAAAAAGACCAGGCAGGCTACTATAAGGTGATAGATGAATGCCATAAAGCCGGGAGCTCGGACAGATTTATTGTTTTTATGCTGAGGCAGATAGATGCTGCGCTTGGGGACCTTATCATTCAGGCATCGTCAAAGGACAATCAATTGTCCGTATATGTTTCCAGACTGTTGGAAGTGATGGAGTATGATGTGCCTTATACATCCAGCTGTCTGATGGAGAAAGTAGGGATAAAAACCAAGGACAGTTTCCGGAACAACTATCTGAACCCGGCAATGGAAATGGGCCTTATCGAGATGACTGTCCCGGATAAACCAAGAAGCAGAAACCAGAGATATATCAAAAAATGAACCTGTCAGCAATATTTGAGATCGAACCCTGATTCGGGGCTGCTTGGCAAGATCATTCATATCTAATAGTTTCAGGAGGAATATCACCATGTTATTTGGAAAGACTATGAAACCTGCGATCGAAGAAATGTCGGATCATGAGATACTCATGGAACTGATACGCGACAAACGCAGGAATGACCGCAACAGGTACATAAAGAATACTGTCCTTATCGTCATCGCGGTCGCAGTCATTGTCCTGCTCATAATAGTCGTTCCTCCTGTAGTAAGATTCTTCAGGCAGCTAAACGAAACGATCAACATGATGCAGGACGGCATGAGCCAGGTGACCGCTATCGCAGAAGACATGAGATCGCAGGTGGAAGGCAGCATTGCGGATATCGAGACCTTTGTTAATGACACAAAAGGTCAGCTGGACGACAAGCTCGGTCAGCTTGATGATACAGCAAATGAAATTATAGAGCAGGTGAACCAGCAGGTGGGAGAAATCCAGGGGTTATTCGGCGGCCTGCAGGACACCGTGGAAAAGTTTAATTTTGACGGGATCGATGAAATAGTAGAAGCCAGCGAAAAGCTCAACGCATTGCTTGACAAGCTGCCCCCGATCTTTAAATGATAAGCAGATCATCTTCACAAAAGATAATGAAAGGATTTCATAACTATGACAGACGAAGAAAGAAAAGAAGCGAAAACAGCATTAAACAATGTATATGATAAGATGGTAAAATATGGCTACTATGGAGACCGGGCGATAGCAGGCTATCTGGAAAAAGGCAGCTCTTCCCATGAGTTAGTCGGAGCAAGCGCCTGGGGTGATCATGGATTAGTTGACCGGGAAGACATGATGACGGAAGTGCTGATAGCCTACCTTGAAAAAGAGAAAGACGGAGAAAACCGGGAAATAAGAGAGGCTTTAACTTTTGTATATAATGTCATGGATAAATCCGGCCTTAGCGCAGTTGATCAATTGGCAGGATATCTGCTCTCCGGCGAGATAACCTATATCACATTCCAAGAGAATGCCAGGAACATCATTAAGAAAATCGACCGTCACGACATTATATTGGAATTGGTAACATCTTATTTCAAATAAGTGGCCGACTATTGCATGTAACTATGAACCTGCCGTTTCGGGGCAATTCGCCCCGAAACGGCATAATAATCAGACAGTTATGCATAAGTGCTGACGGTTCATTCTTATATAATGTTCTGTACGGGAAAGACCTCATAGCCGTTTTCAGGATCGATCAGCAGAATGGGTCCCTGTCGCTGGCTCAGATACAAAAAGTGGATCACGCCTGGCCGCGGGGCATCACGCTGTCAGATGACGGCAGGTTTCTGGCGCTGGGCTGTGTAACCGGAAACAAGATAGTTCTTTATCAGGTCCATGAGGACGGAACAATAAGCTTTTCCGATGAACTGGATCAGGAAAATGCTGCGTATATAACTTTTTGGCACACTGATAATTGATCAATAGGGAAAATAAAAATGAATGATAGTGTTTTGAAAGCAGGCTGCGGTCTGGCAGAAATGATCTTTCCGCCGGAATTCTTTCAAAAAAAAGATGACGAAGGAAAGATCAGTTTCGTGGACGGCTTTTGCGGAAAGGTGCATTGCTTTGAAGGGAAAAAAGGGGCGATCACAGATAACCTCTGCACAAGAGTCCTGTTAATGGAAAACGGCCTGAGGGTTGCCATTGTCGCCCTCGAGATTGCCCAGGCTCCTGCCGACCAGGTGGAATACACCCAAAATATCGTGGGAGAGATATGCGGCGTAAGACCGGAAAATGTTTGGGTGCATACCACCCATCAGTTCGGATTCATGCACAGGCCGGACGATGCTGAAAAAGCAGGCGTATACGATTCTGTCATGAAAAAAGCTGTGGAAAAAGCAGCGCGCATGGCAATGGAGACATTTGAGGAAGCTGTTATCAGCATCGGCACCGGGCAGTGCCACGTAAGCGCCAACAAAAACATCCTGCCGCCCGAAGGGGTCGGCGGAGGACCATATTACGGGCCCGGAAGTACACTTGAGACAAATCCGGAGATGACGGTGATCAGATTCAGCTCCAAGGCAACCGGTAAGGACATCGGATATTTTCTGAGCTATGGTACCAAACCGTCAGCCCTCTGTACCGTGGGAAAAAGCGAGGGCAACAGGCTTGTAAATACTGAAGTGACAGGCCACGCGAGCAAACTCATGGAGGAGCGTTTTTCTGTTCCATGCCTGTTCTGCATGCCGGCTGCAGGTGACCAGTA
>JAZOAJ010000197.1:0-3881 GCA_045595385.1 Lachnospiraceae bacterium
GATGATCGGGCTCGAGGAGTATTCCGGCGCTAATGCCGCCAAGATGTCCGGCGGCCAGACAGAGCGCATGGCTCTTGCCAGGATACTGATGAAAACTTATGATCTGCTCATTCTTGATGAGCCCACTGCGTCAATGGACCGCGAGGCTATTCCCGCGGCGGAAAAGATGATCATGGAATACAGAGACCGCACCGGCAGTACCATCATACTCATAACCCACTCAACTGATCAGGCTGACAGACTTGCCGATACGGTCATAAATCTCAGAGACGGTCAGATCGAATGATCACCGGCTCTCCTTCAAAGCGGAAAGCTCCGTCCTTAACCGGAATGTCTTCTCCGGTGATCAGATCCTTATAGATCCCATCTTTAATATCAGGCACATTTACCTCGCAGGGTCTTCCTGAAAATGAGAAGAACCCCTCTGCTTTCTGTTTAGGCGCTTCCTCGTCAAACGATATGCCCGTATGTGTTGCGCGGATCATGTCTTCAGATATGGCTTCCACATGATAAGAGCTGTCCGCAAACAGCGGATCTTTCTTAATGCCTGCCAGCTTTCTGATAAGCCCTGTCAGATCGATGTTTTCAGGGTCATTCCACGGGACATCATCCTTGTCGAAGAGTCCCGGAAGCTGTGACACGCCGCATTCCTGTCCGGCGTAGATAAGCGTCAGGCCTTTCTGGAAGAAGATGAAAGCAGTTGCATTCTTTAGCGCCTTAGGATCAGTTATGTAAGACGCCGCCCTGCGTCTGTCATGGTTTTCAAGAAATCTTAGTTTGACATAGTTGTCAGGGTATATGCACTCCTGGCGGTTTACGCAGGCTGCGTAATCCGCAAGCGATCCGGTGCCCTTAAAATATGCCTCGAAGTCATCAAATATGTCATAGTCATAGCTGATGTCGAAGGCCTGATACAGCTCGGAGTCTGAAAGCGCTGTCATGCCGCGTCCGCGCATGTATGTGATAAAGCGCGGCTCGACTGATTCACACAGCCAGATTGCGCCCGGCCTTACCTCTTCAACAGCAGCCCTGGCTTCAAGCCAGAACTCAAGCGGCACCAGCGGGGCAACGTCGCATCTGAATCCGTCCACTATCTCTGCCCATTTCTTAAGGGAATCTATCTGATACTTCCACAGATCGCGGTTTGCATAGTCCAGATCTATCACATCGCTCCAGTCGGCGACACGGTTGCCAAAGCTCCCGTCCGGCTTATGATAAAACCACTCAGGATGTTCTTTTGCCAGCACTGAATCGGGAGATGTGTGGTTATATACAACGTCAATGATGCATTTCATGCCTTTGTCATGTATCGCATTGACCAGTTCCCTGAAGTCATCTTCACTGCCGAACTCGGGGTTGATGGCCCGGTAGTCCATGTTCGCGTACGGGGACCCGAGCGTCCCCTTTCTGTTCTTTACACCTATCGGATGTATTGGTGTGAACCAGATGATGTCAGTACCAAGTTCCTTTATGCGGTCAAGGTCACGCCAAACAGCAGGGAAGTTTCCTTCCCTGCTGTAGTTACGCGGAAATATCTGATACATGACCTGGTTTCTTAAAACTTTGTCAGTATTTACAGCCATGGTTTCCTCTTTTATTCTACCCAGAATACTCTGCCTTCTTTTCTATCGATGACTGCGGGCCAGTCACAGTCGGGATATCCGATGGCGCAGTGGCCGATCCCCTCATACTCTCCCTCTACACCGAGTTCTTTAAGGAAAGCCTTCCACTCTTCAGTTTCGAACTCCTCTTTTGCCCTGTGGATCCATACGGTTCCAAGGCCAAGGGATTTTGCTGCGAGCATCAGGTTGCCCATCGTAAGTGATCCGTCATAGATGTATGTGGGAGCTTCTTTTGCTGCCAGAACAACAAGAACTGCGGGAGCGCCGTAGAACGGATCGATGTCCTTGCCCATTACAGCTGCATTTGCCGCTGAGAGCTTGTCCCTGAGCTCTTTATTCGTCACAGCGATGATGATGGGATCCTGCCTGTTCATTCCGCTTGCAGCGAAAAGACCGGCTTCGATGACCTGCTCAAGATCTTCCTTAGCGGGCATGTCCGGTTTAAATTTTCTTATGCTTCTGCGTTCTTTGATGGTTTTAAGTACTTCGTTCATAGTTACCAACTCCTTTTTATATATTTTCCTTTATGTGTTACCTGAAGAACTTCAGATAGATCACGATGTACAGGGCCAGATGTGCGATCAGCATGAGCGGTACTCCTATGGCAAAGTACCACTTTCTGATCTTATGACGGCATAGACCCAAACCGAGCACCGCGCCCAATGATCCTCCGATAAATGAGAGGATGAGAAGCAGAGACTCCCTTACTCTCCAACCGCCTCTCATGGCCTTTATCTTGTCTGCCGCATATATGATAAAAGTCACAATATTGATTGCGATCAGATATCCGATGAGTATCTTTTGCCACAAAAGCACGAACTCCGACCTCTCTTTTTCTTCATTATAGATTTTATCAGATAGGTAAAGCGCTAACAACAGCCTGTTTCCTTGACATGGCATAAAAATGTATGTAAACTTTTGCTATCATTCACGGAGATAATGACATGACAATATTAAGCGCAATGCTCAAGATAGTCGCCGCCATGGCGCTCGGCTTTTTCCTGTTTAAAAAGAACATCCTCACCAAAGAAGCGAATGCGGTAATGTCCAGGATCATAATCCTGGCCGCCAGTCCCTGTCTGGTGTTCTCGTCGATCGTCAGTATGGGAAGCGAGTACATAAAAGATGCATATATACTGCTCATTGTCGGCCTGATCATCTACGTTGTACTCTTCCTGGTGGCTTTTCCTGTGGTAAAGCTTATGAGGCCTCCGAAAGAGTCCTTCAACACTTACCTTTGCATGATAGTGTTCGGAAACGTCGGATTCTTAGGCTTCCCTCTGGCATCTTCACTTTTCGGTCCTTTAGGGGTATTTTATATCGGTATCCTTAACTTCCACTTTACATTGTTTGCCTATACCATAGGCATGACTCTTATGTGCGGGGGAAATAAAAATAACGGCAAAAAAGGTTTTAACATCAGGAACCTTATAAATACAGGAACCATAAGCGTCGTCCTCGCGCTCATTCTGTACCTTTGCCAGGTAAAAGTACCTGCAGTCATCCTTGCCCCGATCGAGTTCATAGGACAGCTTACCAGTCCCATGGCAATGGTAGTCCTTGGCGGAACGCTTGCTTCATACTCTCTAAAGAAGATGTTCGGAAACTGGAGATACTACATCGTTTCCCTTTTCAAGCTTATCATCTTCCCTGTTGCGGCATTTTTTATCTGCAAAGCAATGCTCGGACCGGGAGAAATGACTTCACTCATTACCGTCTATGTCGCATGCCCTACCGCAACCATAATACCCATGATGACCATGGCTTACGGCGGAGATTGGGAAAATGCCTCAGCTGGCACAGGTCTGTGCACGATCCTGAGTCTTGTCACCATACCTGCTCTGTGGCTCCTGATAGGTGCGTTCTGACTGACTATCACGAAAGGACTGAACACAATGAGTAAAGAACGTATAGGCATCGGAGTGATCGGCTGTGGAAACATCAGCCTGACTTACATTCCAAATTTTGTTAATCATTACAAAACTGTTGAAGTACTTGCAGTTGCTGACATAAGGCGGGAATCTGCCGAAGCAGCCGCAAAGGCAAACGGGATCCCTCGCGTTTTGTCCATTGATGAGATGCTTGCGGATCCTGACATAGAGCTGATCGTCAACCTGACGATCCCAGCAGTTCACTATGAGATCAATAAAAAGATCCTTGAAGCCGGGAAACACGCTTACTGTGAGAAGCCACTGGCCCTGAATCTGGATGAAGCAAATGAGCTTGTTGAACTTGCAGAAAGCAAAGGATTATATGTTA
>JAZOAJ010000198.1:0-8222 GCA_045595385.1 Lachnospiraceae bacterium
CTGTCAAGGGGAAGAGGCGGTCCAAGATGCATGAGCATGCCGTTGGAGAGAGAAATATCAGAATAAGGAGAATTTGAAATGTCATTTGATATGCCGATCTATCATCAGCCGGATTTTTCCAAAGAGATGTTTGTTAATGCGCCGGATGCAGCACTTGCACCGGTTAAGCAGGATGGAGTTGTTCCTGACAACTACCACAGCACATCAATGTATCCGGAGTATTTTAAGATAAACGGAAAGTGGAAACTTGCCGAAGAGAGCCGCATGGATTCCTGCGTAATATTGAGAGATGACGGCAGACTGGATGTGGTGGAACCGAGAAATGTGAAAAAAGGCGAGATGGTCATCCTTGGGCGGTCCGAACGGTGTGAAGACGGGATCTACATGCACTGCCACGGATTTGAAACAGAGGAAGAGCTTATCGACGACCAGTTCGTATTCCGTCAGGGCAGGAGCAGGGAAACTTCATATGCCAGGGATTATGATAAATTGTTTGAACTTCTGAAATATGAAAAAGCCCACGGCGGCAAGATCATATGGGTCATGGGGCCTGCGTTCGCATTTGACGCGGATGCGAGGAACGCCATGTCTGCGTTGATAGATAACGGGTATGCGCAGGCGGTCATGGCAGGAAATGCTCTTGCGACACACGATCTCGAAGGTGCGTATCTGCATACTGCCCTTGGCCAGGACATATATACACAGAGATCTGTGCCTAACGGGCATTACAACCATCTGGATGTATGCAATAAAGTCAGGGAGAGCGGGTCCATTGAACAATTCATAAAAGATCAGAACCTGAATGACGGCATTATCTGCAGCTGTGTGCGGAACCATGTTCCCATCGTGCTGGCCGGATCGATCCGCGATGACGGGCCGCTGCCTGAAGTCATAGGAGACGTATACAAGGCAGCTGACGCAATGCGGGATCAGCTGAGAGACTGTACTACAGTGATCTGCCTGGCGACAATGCTGCATACGATAGCGACGGGAAACATGACGCCTTCATTCCGCGTTCTTAAAGACGGTACAGTGAGGCATGTATACTTTTATGCGGTCGTTGACGATGAGTTTGTTGTCATCAAACTGACTGACAGGGGGAGCCTCAGCGCCACCACAGTAGTCACAAACGTGCAGGATTTCATAACACTCGTCGCTAAGGGTCTGCAAGTGATCTGATAAAACAGCAATATGAAGTAAAGGAATTGCAGCCATGTTATTCGGGAGTAGTACCAATAAAGATGACAAATGGATAAAGAAATTAAACAAAACGCATGATCCTGCAAAACAGAAAGAGGCTGTCGACCATATAATCGGTCAGACAGCACTGGAAAACATAGCGCGCGGAGGGTTTACTGATAATATACGGGAACTGGCAATAGGCAGGCTCGAGGATCCTAAAACGCTTCTGCAGATCGCAGTGGAAAGTGTCAAAGTCATTAAAGGATCGAACTCTTATGTGACCAGAGCCGCCGGCAGGCGTTATCTTCAGGTTGCAGGTCCGGCGAAGTTTTTCCCGGCCCTCTCCAAACTAAGCAATGATAAGGAGAAGATTGCTGTGACAGCAGTCTGGACTCTGAAAGATGATCACAAGGCGCTTGAGGAAGCCCTGCGGCACACAAATGACATTGAAACAGTCAGACTCATGAGCAGCTGGATGAGAAGCTATAATCATGCGCATGGGTTCAGCGGTGATGATGGTTTCGGACGTATCTGCAGCAACAGGGTCGATGAACTGGAAATACAGGCGGCAAAGCAAAAGGCAATGTCGCTTTCGGATAAACAAAAAGCCGCTTTCGTGAAGAGTGGAGCCAATCCGACGGCAGAACGCAAAGCCATGGCGCACACGATCACGGATGACAAAGTGCTGGCATCACTCCTGAATTCACTTGACCGCTATGACGGGCTGCTGTGTCAGGACATTGCGGAAGCATTTACGGATGAACAGTATCTTGAACAGATTGCCGCGAAACTTGACCGGCAAAGATATCAGGATATCTATCCTGCGCTCATGAAAAAGTGCAGCAAATATACACCGGAGTTTATCATTCAGGATAAAAGGGCTCCGCACGAGGAATGGGAAAAGGCACTGGATCCAATAGAGGATCAGAAGATACTTAAGGATGTTGCCGAAAGTGTGTTATATCCCGAAAAGATCCGTATCAAGGCAGCAAAGAAGCTCGGCAGTCAGGAACTGCTTGCAAGCCTGGCACTGGGCACTATATATGAGGAGCCCGGAAAAGAAGCCGTTGCAGCCATGACAGACCGCGCGCTCCTTAGGAAGATCGTTCATGAGAGCAGGAATATTTTCCTGAGATGGGGTGCGGCGTGGAGATTACAGGACCCGGTCCTTATAACCAATGTTGAGCTTGAGGCAGAACCGAAAGGCAACGGGCATATGGTGATCGTCACGGTGAAAAAAGACTGGGAACAGTACGAGGAAAGATGCATCCGCTGCGGCGCGGTCTATGGACATGAGGATGATTCCGAGTCCACCACATATTACGGGAAATCGTTCAATTCTTTCCCGTGCAAACCTGACATGCCGGTATTATAAAAAAAAAATTAGCACTCACTCTTGACGAGTGCTAATAAAAGTGGTATAACAATGTCAGAACAAAGGAACAGAGAAGATCAGAGCAGACTCAAAAGGTTTCACCGGTCCAAACCCTCCGTCCCCTTGCCCTAACAGATAAATGGCAAAGACAAAGGAGGTAAGAATCATGTTAGTACCTAGTATTTTTGGAGAGAGCTTATTTGACGATTGGTTTGATTTTCCGCAGTGGCCGGATTTCAGGGATATTGACAAAGCCGAGAAAAAACTCTACGGCAGACATCCTGAAAGAGTCATGAGGACTGATGTTCATGAGCATGAGGACCACTATGAAGTCGATATCGACCTGCCGGGATTCAAGAAGGAAGAGATCAAACTTGAACTGGAGAACGGTTATCTGACAGTAAGTGCCGCAAAGGAGCATGAACAGGAACACGCCGGCAAGGCAATCCGTAAGGAGCGTTACTCAGGCTCGATGCAGAGAAGCTTCTACATTGGAGAATATGTAACCGAAGAAGAGATCAAGGCTAAATTTGAGCATGGCGTCCTGAGCCTGGAGATACCTAAGAAGAATGCCCCTAAGATCCCTGAAAAGAAGACGATAATGATCGAAGGATAACACATGGCAGAATGGGCTGCCGCGATGGAATGATCGCGGCAGCTTTTTGTTTTTATTTTTGTACAATTGCATATATAAAAAACAACATATTTAAATAGACGGTGCTATAATTGGGAAATACTAAGAGAAAAGGAGTTTAAATTAAACATGAAAGGTTGGGAATTTACAGGAACACATCAGCCGCTGAAGATCGTGGAGAAACCGGATCCTAAAGCAAAACCGGGTTATGTTGTTCTTAAGACCCTTGCAGGCGGACTCTGTCATTCGGATGTCAGCGCTCTGGACATAGAGTCCTGGATGGGTAGCTTCAACGTCCCGGTCATCATGGGACATGAAGTCTGCGGAGAGATCGTTGAGATCGGTGAAGGCGTGGAAGGATACGAGATCGGTGATATCGTCGCCGTATGCCCTCTCTATGCAAAAGACGGAACAACTCCCGGATATACCCGTGACGGCGGATACGGAACCATGACTACAGCACCGGTTGAGCAGCTTGTAAAAGTGCCTGCAGGACTTGCACCCGCAAAGGCTGCTGCAGCTACGGACGCCGGCGCAACATCATATCATGCTGTATGCACAGTAGGCGGAGTAGGACCCGGAACAAAAGTTGGTATCATAGGTGTAGGCGGACTCGGACAGTTCGCAGTGCGTATTGCTGTCCTTAAAGGAGCAGAGGTCTATGTGGCAACGAGAAAGCCATCAGCTCAGGAGCGTGCCCTCAGCCTCGGAGCAAAAGAGGTCAGGCCGAGCATCACTGATTTCGCAGACACCAATCTGGATGTCATCATAGACTTCGCGGGAGCAGGAAAGACCACTGCTGACGCCCTTAATACAGTAAAGCAGTACGGCAAGGTCGTACTTGTAGGCATGGCAAGCGACAAGTCTGAGATCTATACATACTCCATGATCTTTAAGGAGCTGACATTCATGGGATCTCAGGGAAGCACAACTGAAGATCTTCGCGGATGCCTTGAGCTTCTCGCTAGCGGAGAACTTGATCCCAAGATCAACATCTGCTCATTCGAAGAGATCGGTGAAGGAATAGACAGGCTCCGCAGAGGAGAGATCGATGGACGCCTCGTCTGCATCTACGATTGATACACGCCTCGTCTACGGATTTAAAGGCGCGGGAAAAACAACATATATCAGCGACTGTTTAAGGAACGATTATTTCTATAAATACGGGACAACGCTGATCCTGTGCTTTGAACGGGGTGACGAGGAGTATGACTCTGAACTGCTCCGTGAGAAGAATGCCAATGTGGCTTATTACGATGGCAGCCGTGAGATCGGGGAATTTTGCCGTGATCAGATTGAAAGGTACAAGCCTGACAGGATCTATGCAGAAATGTGCACTGAATACCCGGATGCAAGGGAACAGTTTCCGGAGAACATGAACGTCACTTCCGCGGTGACGTGGATCGACTGGGAAACGCTTGATCTGTACTATGCATATTTCAGGCAGGACATTAGCGACATGGTCACTCAGTCCATACAGGTCACTTTCAGGGGATGCCCGTCAAAAGAACTGCTCATTCCTTACAGTCAGGGATTCAGGCTGATGAACAACAAGGCATCCTACCTCAGGGAGGATCCGCTGGGGTTTCACGAGAAGGCCTTCGATCTGTTCGTTCCATACCCGCTTGATGCGGACAGAATATCCATCTCAGTCGGAGAATACCTTGTTTTCTGGCTCGATGCTGCCGAACATCCGGAGCATTACAATGGCAAACAGATTTGCTTTACAGATCCACTGGAACTGCGCCGGATCACAGATAACGGCAAATGGTCTGCGGGCAGGGTCGTCATGACCTGCTGCATGGCAGATCTGCAGTTCATGTCGTTTGAACTGGCAGATGCGGATGATATGCACGGCGGTTGGATCACAATGGAAGCTGTAGGATATTTGTCAACAGATGAATATGGCCGAAGGGTTTTGAAAATGAAACCGGAAACCTTATCGTATGCCGCTGCCCCGGAAACACTCATCCTTGAGGCAGGCGGACAGCATAAGAAATGAAAGAGCTCTGCAAAAGCAGAGCTCTTTTTATTTTTCTTCACCGCAAATGGATGTTTCCATTAAGACCTTTATCCGGTCAGCAGGATACCCTTTGCTGAACAGATAATACAGTTTCGTTACCGCTGCCTCAGTGGTAAGGTCTTTTCCGCTTACAGCTCCTGCATCCGCAAGGGCGCTGCTTGTCTCATATGCGCCCAGACTGACTGTGCCCTGGGGGCACTGGGAGCAGACAGTAATGACAGTCCCGTTTTCCACCGCTTTCTTTACTAAAGGCAGCAGAGCATTGCCATCATTGGGGATATTCCCCGTCCCGAAGGTTTCTATGACTATTCCCTTCAGCTTCTCTGTAAGGATCTGATCAAAAAGGCTGAACTGTATGCCGGGAAATACTTTTATGACTCCGATCGGCACTTCTTCCAGCTGCTGCATACGGAAAGGTGCAGGGGTTCTTTTAAGGAATGCGGGTTCGTTATAAAAAATGGAAATACCGGCTTCCGCAAGCTGAGGGTAATTAGGAGTTGCAAACGCGATAAGCTCATCAGCAGAATACTTTGTCGCACGGTTGCCCCTGAGCAGTTTCCCTCCAAAGAAAATGCAGACTTCGTTTACACGGCCGTCAGCTGCGATGAGCAGAGAATTAATGAGGTTATCCCGTCCGTCACTGCGGATCTCCCCGAGCGGTATCTGTGAGCCGGTGAGGATAACGGGCTTATCCAGACCTTCGAGCATGAATGAAAGCGCGGAAGCTGTGTAAGCCATGGTATCCGTTCCGTGAAGGATGACAAATCCGTCGTAGGCATCATGGTTTTCCGCAATAAGGGAACCTATACGGTTCCATTCAGCAACAGTCACATTTGAAGAATCGAGCAGAGGTTCTATTTCTATCAGGTCCCAGTCCGGCATGGGATTGGCTTTGAGAAGGTCCATTCCCTCAAGCATTTCCCTGAATCTCTCCCCATCAGGAACATAGCCCCGGCTTGAGTGCACCATGCTGATCGTTCCGCCGGTATTTATTATCAGTATATGTGACATGATATCCCTCCGCATAAAGCTGTATTTGTGCTATGGTCCTTCCGCCATGTGGCAGAAGGACCATCTTTCAGTTATCATGAGTTATTCAATTGTTATCATTCAAATCCGTTGAAAGCAAGATACTCGTTCTTGTATTTACGGTCGCCTGTAACTTCCCTTATGACTTTCATCCATTCAGGACACTTGACGGGTGATGTCTCTTCCGGCAGCTCAACCTCTACCATTGCCTGATCTTTCCATTCAGGGTACAGATCGATCTCGAAGCAGAGGTCGCCTTCATAGTAGTAATATCTGGTCTTATTGATCGTGTGTGAGCCAACTGCTCTTTCATCGAACAGTTCGTTGTATTCGTCCTCGGTTATCTCTTTCTCACGCTCGATCCTTGTAGTGTCAGAAAGGCGGAACTTCTCTGTATAATAAAACTTGATACCATCCTCAGTAACTGCTTTTCTGATCCTTCTTATCTTGTTGTTGATATTGGGAAGATAGTCCTGCCTTATCTCAACCTTTTTGCATCCAAGCTCTTCAAGCTTGGCAGTATCCGGATACTGTATGAGAAATCGTCTTTCAATCTCGAGCGGCTCGCCGCCATCAAGTAAGCTATTCTGATTTACCATGTAAGTAGTTTCCTTTCTGTAATATTCTAATTGATTTATATCACAATGTGGCTGTGTACTCAACCTCCTGCCTTCAGAAAATGAAGGAAAAACTTCTGATACAGCTGCTCCGCATCATCTCCGCTTATGATGATACGTGTCTGAGGCAGGGCAACTGCCCCCAGCTTCCTGTCAGGCAGGGGTATTATGGATACATTGCCGGGGAGATCTTTAAAAAACTCCCTGACCTCATCCGTTTTTATTGCCCATACTTCATCATATTCCTTCATAAATCCCTCTTAGTACAGCTCGATCGTCTTTCCGGTCTCAAGATCCCTCGCAAACCGTTTCATGAATTCCCAACCGGTCTCGGCCATCTGATGAGAAATGAAATGACTCTGATTGGTTAGCATCACCAGACGGTAATGCTTCTTTCCCTCATTATTTACAAGTTCACCGACATAAGCAGCAGATCCGTCATGGTACTCAACCCAGACATCATCCAAAGGATATTCGATATTAGCGCGTATCGGATCAGGATCGCTTTGTGCTGCAAGGATCTCTTCAACTGTCATTACGGGGCAGTTCAGTGCCTTCTGCCTTCTCTGGTAAGCCCTCGCCGCACTTGAGAACTGTTCGTCATCCTGTCTGCAGTGCAGTACTCCGCTGCGGCTCTCGCATAAAGTGGTGATAACGACTGTCGGCATGTCATGTCCTGCCCATTCATCTACCAGCTCATCGGTCACAGGATATGGAGATGTGGTCCAGGCCGGCTCCGGGATGCCCGGATGGTTTCCGAGAGGTGCGACCGCGGCGATCGACTGGTAGAACTTATGGGCGAACAGGTCGCTGAAATAACCATTGTGGGAGTGACCGGTAACATAGACACGTGAAAGATCAATGGGGTAGAGCTTTGCAGCATCCTGGAGAATACCGTAAAACCGTTCGTTGGAGTCCGGATCTTCCAGGGCAAAGAACAGCGCTATCAGCTCACCCTGGGCAGCAAGCTTTGCATATCCGCTGTATGCGGCTATGGCAGCCACAGGCTGATGGCGGTCCTGGTATGTGACTTCATGGATGATAAGCACAGCAGGGAGTTTGTTTTCAGGCGTGTGTGTAAGACCTTTGGGAACGCATGATATCCACTGGTAATCATCATAGTCGTGTGATTCAACTGTTAAGCCTTTCTCATCCCAGTAATTAAGGAACGCAGGATCATCACCGTAGTCAAAGTCGTATTCAAGGCGCAGCTGATCGGCCAGCATGCGGCCCTGCTCGGAATGGATGAACATTTCCCTGTCAAACTTCGGGTGCTGTATCCATTTCGCATTTACTTCCATGCATCCGCTGTAGCGGTTCTGCCACCTGTGGGAAATGTCCAGCACCGGGATACCGAATAGA
>JAZOAJ010000199.1:0-2411 GCA_045595385.1 Lachnospiraceae bacterium
TGTAATGTGGGGTTCGGCGCCGCGATGAGCGGCATGTACATCCTGGGCGTCGGCTGGTGCGGCTACGGGATCCTGAAGGGCACCATAAGCTTCGGAACCTTGACCGCGATCACACAGCTCATATCCCAGATTCACTCGCCGTTCGCTAATATAAGCGGGTACCTTCCGAGATTTTACGCGATGCTTGCGAGCGCGGAGAGACTTATGGATGCGGAATCGTTTGAGGATGACCTGCCTACTGCGGGCACGCTTAATGAGGCGCTGGATTTCTACCACAACGAGCTTTCAGCTATAGGACTGGAGAACATAGATTTTACTTATTATCCGGCATCCGACAGCATGGAAGACCCGGACAAAGAAGACATGCCTGTAGTCCTTAATGATCTTTCGCTCGAGATAAGCAAGGGCTCGTATACCGCCTTCACAGGGCACAGTGGCTGCGGCAAATCTACTGTACTGAAGTTGCTGATGTGCGTCTACAAACCTGATGGCGGTCTTCGCTATTACAGAGATGCCCAGGGAGAAACCGCTGAACTGACTTCAGAGCACCGCAGGCTTTTCGCATACGTTCCGCAGGGCAATCAGCTGATGAGCGGGACAATCCGTGAGATAGTGAGTTTTGCGGATCCTTCTGCTGCTCACGATGAGCAAAGACTTTCCGAAGCGCTTGCTGTCGCCTGCGCGGACGGGTTCGTATCGGAACTCGATGACGGAGTAGATACGTTCCTGGGAGAACGCGGAACGGGTCTGTCTGAAGGGCAGATGCAAAGGATCGCAATAGCGCGTGCTGTATTCTCCGGGAGCCCGATACTTCTTCTCGATGAATCTACCAGCGCACTTGATGCTAATACCGAGAAGCAGCTGCTCGAAAACCTGCGAAGAATGACCGATAAGACTGTAGTGATAGTGACACACCGAACAGCGGCACTGTCAATATGTGATAAAGTGCTTGAATTCACAGAAAGAGGAGCCATAGAGCATGAGCAATAACGAGAACAGAAGCGCAATTGAAGACGTTATATATCTTGCTTCCTGCGCCATTAACGGGAAGGCTCCTGACGCCTCTGCTGTTGAATCTATGGATATGGACGATCTGTATAAAGCTGCTAAGCGCCATCTTCTGACCGGAATAACAGATATGGCGTTGGAAAGCGTAGGAATCAAGGATCCGAGGTTTGTGCAGGCCAGGGCCATGGCTATCCGCAAAAACATGATAATGCAGGCTGACATGAATGCTTTATTCGAGCGCCTGGACCAGGCCGGTATATGGTATATGCCGCTCAAGGGCTCTCTGATGGACAGCCTGTATCCGGCATCAGGAACGCGCCAGATGGCTGACAGAGATATATTGATAGACGACAGCCGGGCGGAAGAAGTACAAGGCATCATGGAGAGCCTTGGCTTTACAACAGAGCATTATGGCACAGGGAGCCACGATGTTTATTACAAACAGCCTGTCAGCAACTTCGAGATACACCGACAGCTGTTCAGTTCTACATTCAGTGAAAAGTTCCATGATTATTACAGTGATATAAAGGATAGACTCATAAAAGACAGCGAAAGCTGCTTCGGGTATCACTTCAGTGACGAGGATGCCTACGTATACATGATCGCCCACGAATACAAGCACTATGACGGCGGCGGTACGGGACTCCGCTCACTGCTGGATACTTATGTATACTGTTTCCGTCTGGGCGGATCGATGGACTGGGAATACATAGAAGGCGAGGCAGCGAAACTCGGAATCTCTGATTTCGAAAAAACAAATCGCGACCTGGCAATGCACCTGTTCGGAAGGGCGGCAGAGCAGGGCGGCATTGTTGATGATCTCAGCGATCAGGAGCGTGAGATGCTCGATTACGTGATCGGCTCCGGTGTTTATGGAAATGTGAACAATAGGGTCAGTAACAGGATCAATAAATTCGGAGGCGGCAGAGCAGGCAAGGGCAGATACATATTCAGCCGGGTGTTCCTGCCTATGGATGTGATCAAGGAAGCATTCCCGTTCTTTTATCGCCATAAAGTGCTGCTACCGGTCCTTCCGGTATTTCGGATAGGCAGAGGACTGCTGATCAACAGAGCACATCTGAAAAGCGAACTGAAAGCGCTTAAAAAGTCCAAATAAACATTAACGATTCAGCGACGGCTTAACGGCCGTCGTTTGTTTCTCCATTTGAATTTCACATATTTTCTCTGAGTTGACGCTATACCGCTGTGGCGGTATAATCAAATCACAGGGAAAGGACTTACTATGCTTAAGGACTATTTGAACGATCGCGGCAGATCCATATATGCTGTCTCAAAGGAATGCGGCATTCCGTACAGCACGCTCAACGATCTCGCCAACGGCAAAGTGAAGATAGAAAACTGCAAATTCGGCATGGTCAGAGATCTTGCAGAAGGGCTTGGGT
>JAZOAJ010000200.1:0-6757 GCA_045595385.1 Lachnospiraceae bacterium
ACATATAGTTATGCCGGAACACCTTGATTATAAACCGATGAATGATGGTGACAGATTTGATCTGGGAGGAAAGGTTCTTGAAGCTGTCTGGATGCCCGGACATACACAGGGGTCAATGGCGCTTGTAAATGCTGAAGATAACTATGCACTCATCAGTGACTGCTTCAGTTTCAGGACTGCCATGGTAAAAGCACCGACAGAAAAAAGAGTTGCCATCACCACATATCGTGACGGATTAAAAAGGTTCCTTGGGATGATCAATGATGACACAGCCATTTACTGGGGACATGGAACTGAACCGGTCAGCCACTCGATACCTGAGAACATGATGAAGGCATGTCAGGAGGTACTCGACGGCAAAACCGAAAACGATACCCCGAGCAACAGCCATTTTTCAAAGAGAGCTGATGCTCCAAAAGCAAGGATGATGCAGCATGTATGCGGTGATGTCATGCTGGTCTACAACGCAGATTCATTATAAAAACATATATAAAGTAGGAGGAAAAAATGAGCGATCATAAAATAAAGGCAGGAGCCGCCACATGCGTACTGGATTTCCCGGAAAGGATGTTTCCGACTGACGGATTTAAAGGCGTACATGACGCCCCGTATATCGGGATCTTATTGATCGATGCTGGGAACAGGGTAGCCCTTGTTTCTGATGAACTGGTAAATGTTCCTGAAGATGCAGTTGACATGCAGAGAAGGATCATAAGCGAAAAATGCAACGTTCCGTATGAAAACATATGGATCCATGCCACTCATACGATCACAACTCCCCACGCTCCGGGAGGACCGGGTCTCATGCCCGGTAAGAAAAGCATGCCCGGACCGCCTCCGGGAGCAAGACCCGGCGGAAGACCGATGGATCCCGACGCCCCAATGAAAAGGGAGTGCTTTATTGAAACACTTCGTGAAGCAACTGAAAAGATCGCAGTTGATGCCATCAATACCTTGACCGAAGCCCGGATAGGCGTCGGTACAGGAAACTGCGACGTAAACGTAAACCGTGACATAGAAACTCCTGCAGGATGGTGGATCAGCCTTGGCGGAAATGAGATCTCAAATAAGACAATGACCGTCATCAAGGTTGAAAACATGTATTCTGCACCGATCGCTTATTTGGTGAGTTACGGCGTTAAACCCTGTGCCATTGATAATTCAGAGATGAAAGCAGGAACAAGGCTTATCAGCGGAGACGTCCCAGGTTTTGCATGCCGTATGGCTGAAAAGGAATTCGGCGCGCCCTGCATGTATTTCACGCCTGCAGCTGCCGATCAGGTTCCGAAGGAACAGGCATGGTATGACAAACTTGATAAAGACGGAAGTATCTTTACCGAGGATATCGGTGTGGAAAGAGGTCTTGAGATAGTAAACCGTCTTGGCACGGAGATGGGCAAGGCTGTAATAGACATTGCAGGAACTATAAAATGCGATCTGGAAGAAGCTGAGCTTAAAACAGCTTCAGGTTCCATCATGGCTGATGCGAGAAACCGCGCCGCCATGCCGAAAGTACCTGCGAAAGAACAGCATTTTGAAGCTGAAAAGAAGCAGGAAGTGACCGGCGATGTAATTACGATCGGAAACATCGCGTTTGCGGCAGTAAAGCCTGAAGTATGCTGCCGGACTGAATTGGAACTTAAAGAAAGATCTCCTTTTGAGCATACACTCCTCATGAGTATGGTCAACGGCGGAATGAAGTACATGCCTGACAAACTTTCTTATGAAAGGGTCACATGGGAAGGTCAGAACACAATGTTCCTTCCCGGAACTGCAGAGCAGTGGGAGGATATGGTAGTCGGCATTCTCAACGGCATTAAAAATAATGTCGTGGTCACAGCAGTAGCTGAGCCCAGACCCGATGGAGAGAGAATAACAAAAGCCGTTATTGAATTAAACGGACTGGCGTGTGATCCGGACACGATCACCGTAAAAGACAGGACAGTAACCGGAAGGATCAAGGAAGGCGATGCAGTTACATTGCTCCTGGATGAAACTGATGCAAAGTCATTTGTTATCCCCAAGCCTGCACACGCTGCCGGCATGGGGCCTGGCGGCGGAG
Source organism: Lachnospiraceae bacterium (assembly GCA_045595385.1). GTDB lineage: Bacteria > Bacillota > Clostridia > Lachnospirales > Lachnospiraceae > RGIG5612. Next base: position 2,063 of record JAZOAJ010000200.1, read on the forward strand.
ACGGACCTAAGCCCGGTGGCCCTGACGGACCCGGCGGTCCCGGTGGCCCCGGAGGCCCGGGTGGAATGAGACCCCGCATGCCGCAGAGAGAGCGCGGTCCGGTTGTGGTAACAGTTAATATCCCGGGAATTGGCGAGATAGTTTCCACCAAAAAACAGGAACTGGTAATAGATGATTTTAAGCAGGGAAGTTATAAGGACTTCGAGTATAATCTTTTTTCTCCAAAGGTTCAGGAAGGGGAGAAGTATCCGCTTGTAGTATTCATCCCGGATGCCTCCCCTAACGGACCTGATCCGCTGATGGCCCTTTCACAGGGCATAGGAGGAACTTGCTGGGCAGAACCCGAATGGCAGGCTGATCACCCATGCTTTGTACTGGCTATTCAGGTACCAAGAGGCATCCGCCTTACCAATGATGATTTTGTTGCTGCTGATGAGTTTGAAGAGATAAAGGAACTCATTGACAAGACTGCAGCAGAAAACCCGGTGGATACCGGCAGGATATACATGACAGGCCAGTCACAGGGCTGCATGTCAACATTTGAGATGAACTGCCGCTATCCGGACTTCCTGGCTGCATCCCTTTGTGTCTCAGGCCAGTGGGATCCGGTAAAGGTTGCTGAGGCTGCAGCGCATAATTATATCTTTATGGGTCTTTCCAGTTTTGGCCCGAAAGAATACCCCGGGATGACAGCTATCATTGAAGAAATGAAGAAGGCTGGTGCTGATATCAGCAGAGTTGATCTGAATTTCCGTGACGGATGGGATATCAATGATGCGAAGGTTAATGCCGCTGCAGGTGATTCCAACATAATCTTCTGCGTTTTTGACGGTGAGACAATATGGCCTGAGAATGATGCGGAACACAGAAGAATGGAACACCATAACAGAGGATGGGAGCTCACATACCAGCTCAAGTCCGCGAAAGAGTGGATCTTTGCAAAGAGGAAATAGGCATGGATATACAGAATGAAGGACCGGGTATGGTAAAATGGCCTTTCAATGTAGACTATGATAAAGTAAATGACCTAGAGTGTGATGTTTTAGTTATCGGCGCAGGTGCAGCAGGCAGCTGCGCCGGTATTGCATCTGCCCGAAAAGGCCTGAAAGTCATAGTATGCGAGAAGGGCGTATCACAACGCGCCGGTAATTCCGGAGCAGGCATAGACCATTGGAATGATCTTTCCGGAATACCGCAGAGCGGGCAGAGCACGGAAGAAAAATATGCCAAAGCCGGGACCGGCAGGATGAGCGGCGGCATGTTCGGACATAAAGGTCCGGCCCAGATACATAGGGATTACATCGCTGAAAAAGGCACATGGGATGCGCTCATGGAACTTGAAAAGATGGGCCTTCCCATCCGCGATGAGAACGGTGACTTTGACGGCTGTGAGATGCAGGATGAAGAGACAAAGCTGCTCAAAGCATATAACTATGCGCGAATGAACACTGTCAGGCTTCGCGGGGGCAACTATGTCATCCCTGTTCTTAACAGAGAACTGAAAAAGAGCGGTGCAAAGGTGATCGACAGGATCATGATGACCGGCCTGCTTACTGAAGACGGGAAGAGCGGGACTCGTGTATGCGGTGGAATGGGCTTTTCTACCGAAACAGGAGAATTCTACGTGATCCGCTCAAAGGCGGTCGTACTTGCTTCGGGTTATGTTTGCGGGAACTGGATATCCAGTAATGAACTCACCGGAAACAGCTACCGCTGGGATCCGAATGACATCGGTGAGGGACTGGCAATGGCTTATCTTGCCGGTGCAAAAACCATTTCGTTCTGCAGCAATGGTTCAACCCGGGGAAGCCACCCGTTTGCATGGCCGAGATTCGGTGTCGGCAGCAACATGAATACATGGTTCCCATGCACCATAGTCGATAATAACGGCAAGCCGGTACCTTGGGCCTATAGAGACGGAACAGTTGCGCAGACCTTTGAAGAGCGGATCAACTTTGAAAAGCAGGGTCCGCACATGCCAATGAACCTCATGGATGAGGTAAAAGCGGGAAAATATGAACTACCGTTCTGGGCAGATCTGTCTTCCGTACCGGAAAGAGAGCGGCGCGCCATCTGGGGAATGATGGTGGGCAATGAAGGCAAGACCAGGTTCACGGTATATGATTATTACACCAGATACGGATACGACCCGGAAAAACATTTTCTCTGGTGTCCCATAGATGGAAACAAAGGGATCGGCAACATGCACGGGGATCCGGACAGCGTTAAGCAATGGCGTTCGGAACGCGGCGGACAGGGAGAACTGGTGGTGGACTGGGATCTCATGACAACGATTCCCGGATTGTACGCAGCAGGTGCGTCAAGCGGGCTCGAAGGATGTTCACTGGCCTGCTCATCAGGTTTCTATGCAGGAAACAGGGCAGCGGAATATGCATCCGGAGTATCATTTGGAAATGTTTCCGATGAACAGATAGAAAAAGAGAGGGCGCGCGTCTACGCTCCCGCAAAGAGATACGGGCAGACGGATGCTTATGTCAGCTGGAAGGAACTGTGCAGCGGAAGCTGCAGGGTCATGCAGCAATGCTGTGGGGAATACTTAAGCGAGTCAACATTGAGGTTCGGCCTTGAGTGGCTGGATAGCATAAAGCGAAATGAAGCGGCTCAGACATTTGCCCGCAATCCGCATGAACTCGCAAGGGTAATGGAATGTGAGACAAGGCTGACTGTAAGCAGTCTGTTCATGAACGCATGCATTTCCCTGCTTCAGGTGGAAAAGACTCATCCCGAAGCATTTGATACTGAAGAGACACCGGAAAACCGTCCGCGCGCCTTTGGAAAACCTGTATTGGCGGACAGACTGAACAAGTTCCTGTATAACTGGCTGGAAGACGGATCTTTTAAATGGTCCCTTGGAGACGCGGATCACTATCTGAGAGGCGCGAATAAGGCAACACTGCTCGAGAACTATATTATGCACAGTACTGCGAAAGGGGAGGTGGAATAAATGGAAGAGTATCATGTATTCCCGAATCCGACCGGTCCGACAAGTGCAGTAGCGATCGATGCAGGACTGTGCATTGGCTGTAACAGCTGCGCGAATATATGCCGCATCCAGACGATACTTCCCAACGCTGAAAAGGGGAAGCCGCCAATCGTTGCGTATCCGGATGAATGCTGGTACTGCGGCTGCTGTGTTGAGGCGTGTCCGACAGGCGCTCTTGAAATGCGCCTTCCGATAAACCAGAGGATAATGTTCAAAGATCGTGAAAGCGGAGAAGTGTTCAGACTCGGAACAAAAGACGCACCGCAGAAGACATTTTTCAAGGCACCATATGGATGGATCGAACGGCCGGAGCTGGATAATATAATGAAACTGCTTGAAGATCCTGAAGTATCAGTTGTAGCGGTGATCTCATCTGAAACAGGACTTAATATAGGACGCTGTTTCGGGGATAAGGAAATTACGGATGAGACTGAAAGACTGATCAGATTCATGAAGAAGACAGGTTTCAGCAAAGTATTCATGGAAGATGATCATCCGGATGAAAAAACTGAAAAAGAATATATAATTGGTATAGATACTTCTCCTGAATGGGCAGACATATGTCTTGATACAAAAGGACTATCCGTGCTCCTGCACAGATTGTGCGTGAGCAATCACACAGCTGTCAGGGTGTGGAGAAGTCTTTCGGATCAATGATCAGCGGATATGGTTGAGGGATTAACATGAGTAAAAAACGTTCACTGCTCGTGGCAGCGGATATACATAAGCATAAGGGAGAGAGCAGGCTTGAGGAGGTGCTGCGGCTGGTCAGGGATGATCCGGACGCAGTTCAGCCTGATACAGTTCTCATGGGCGGCGATCATGTCGGCGGCGGAAGACCACCGCGCATGGGAGGCCGCATTGAAGAATGGGTGCCTGTTTTCTCACTGGATGATCTGAAAAAGGATATCCGGGATATCCTTGGCGATGATGTATCAGTTTATTTAACATACGGCTCGCATGACCTGAATGCTGTTGAAGGCTGCAGCGGATTTTTCAGCGGCCCGGCGGATTGCGGCGACTATTATATTTACGGCATTTCTTTCTGTCATATGAGGTTTGCTTATTCCACTCAGCTTGAAGAAATGAAATATGACGGAACCGACATTGCTGATCCGTTTGGGAAATGTGCGGTTCAGGCCGCAGAATGCTTCACACGCTGGGAAGAGTCACTTGCGGATGGAAAGCCCGTTTTTGTCATGTCACACATGCCGCTGCATGCGCAGAGGCACGACAATCTAGGCGCGCAAGTTTGGTGCAATGCACTCAACAGGGCAGCTGCCAGAAGGCCGGTCTATGTCTTTTTTGCCCATAACCATCACAGCGAAGAAAGACCGGGAGCAGGACCGAATTATCATTTTGTGCAACCCGGCGGGTTCATGCCGATACAGCAGGCCACCAAAGAAGCTTATGCAAATGAACGGATAAGGTTCACATATCTGAATGCGGGATATATCACAAAGGGATGCGCTGTACTGATCACCATAGATAGCGAAAACACCGGACAGGAGCGTCCCGGAGTGACGGTGCGCAAGTTTTCCGCTGATCACTGATCGTTATATCTTTTCTATTTGTTAATCATTTACCTTATCCATATTGCGCAAATATTAAAACGTTGGTAAAATATCATTATAAATAATATTTATAGAGGTATTAACGGTGGAGATAAGCCAGCTGGAATATTTCATAGT
>JAZOAJ010000201.1:0-2069 GCA_045595385.1 Lachnospiraceae bacterium
AGCGAGCTCGGCTACTGGAATTATTTTGTGCCGGTATTTAACTACTCTGTCATAAGATCATACGCCGCAGGCATTCAGCAGTATGTCGATGCAGGGCTCATAATCGCTCCCACTGAGCTGTATTATCCCGTCAGGCTTAAATCATACGGAAAAAACAACCTCGACAGGCTTGCAGCCGAAGGTGTGAGCCATATAGAATTAAGGACAGTTGACCTTAACCCGTTTGAACTGTCGGGCATAAATGTAAAGGATCTTGAATTCATCCAGCTGCTTTTTGCCTGGGTCGCATCGAATCCATGGGAGGAAATGACTCTGAGGGACCAGGTCCAGGCTGCCCAGAATTTCAAGAATGCTGCCCATCATGACCTGAAGACGGTCAAGATCGTGACCCCCTTCGGCCCGCCACGCTCTGTTTTCAGGACAGCCCTTGACATAATTGATGCAATGACGGAATTCTACCAAGGCTTCCCTGACAGAGTTAAGGAAATACTTGCATTTGAGAAAGAAAAACTGCTTATCCCCGAGAAGAGATATGCCTGGATGGTGAAGGAACAGTTTGAGGATGACTTTGCAGGAAAGGGACTTGAACTGGCCAAGAGCCTTCAGGAGAAGATACTGGAAAATGTGTGAGCTGTTCGGCCTTACCGGCCCTGATGAAATAACCGTAAATAAATATCTGAAAACCTTTGTAAGCCACAGCCCGGACCATCCGAACGGATGGGGACTCGCCCTGTTCAGGGGAAAAGAGATCAGCCTTGAAAAAGAGCCTGCAGCCGCTTTTAAGAGCAGCTATCTGAAGGCTCGTCTTAAGACGCCTGTCAGTGCTGCTAACATAATGGCACACATTAGATTCGCTACCCGCGGCCACATGGAATATGAAAACTGCCATCCTTTTGTCAGACGTGACAACAGCGGCAGAGCCTGGACGTTCATGCACAACGGCACCATATTCGACTGCCCTCTTCTGGACAGCTACGTTCACACCCAGAGCGGACAGACGGACAGCGAGAGGATCCTGCTCTACATCATAGATCAGATCAACAGCGAGATCGAAAAGATGGGCCACGCCTTAAAAGACAGGGAGCGCTTTAACGTTATCGACCGTGTGGTCCTTGACATCACCGAACATAACAAAGTGAATTTCATGCTGTACGACGGGAGCATGTTCTATGTACATAAAAACCTGGAAGACAGCATGTATGTAAAGCAGATCGGGCGCTCACTTCTCTTTGCCACTGCCCCGCTCGACGATGAGACCTGGGAGCCCGTGGAACTGTGCCGGCTCAAGGCTTACAAAAACGGCAGGCCCGTCTTTAGCGGGACTGCGCATCAGAATGAATACTTTAATAACCCGGAAGACATGAAACTGATCTTCCTTGACTATGCACTGCTCTGAATATTATGAGATCACCGCTCAGATACCAGGCAACTGAATATGACTGCGGACCGACGTCCATGACAAACGCGATCATCTACATGTTTGACCGTGAAGAGATCCCGCCGGATCTTGTGCGCCATATCGGCCAGTGCACGCTTGACAGCTTTGATGAAAACGGGCACGCCGGACGTTACGGGACCAGCGGTGCCGCGATCCGTTATTTCGGTTCATGGCTGAATGAACTGAGACATGCCGGTCTGCTCCCGATCGAGAGCTGGTTTACGGAAAAGGAAAATGTTTTCCTCGGAGAAGGAAGCCGTCTTACCAATGCATTAAAAGACGGAGCCGCCATAGTTCTGCACGTTACCTTAAGCGGCTATGGCCATTATATACTGATAACGGGGAGTGACGGCAACAACTATAAGGTTTTCGATCCATATTACACGCATCGGGAGCCGGCAGCTGCCGGGGTGGTCAGGGTCACAGATCAACCTTTCTCCCATAATCTTCTTGTTCCGGAAGAGATCCTGAACAGCACCTCAGCCGGAGACTATTCCATGGGACCTGTCTCCACGCGTGAAGCACTTGCAGTATCAAGATATCACGTGAACGATCTTTATATCATCTGAGCATCATTTATCCCCGTCATGCACAACGACCTGATGGAACGGAATATTTATGCCGTTCCTCT
>JAZOAJ010000202.1:0-4347 GCA_045595385.1 Lachnospiraceae bacterium
CGATTTCGACTTGGAGTTCACGGAGCATGCTGATCGCCATCTCCGCTGTTTTACGAGACGATTTAGGCAGTGAATCGGGCGTGCGGGTAATCACGGTTGCTTTCACGCGCTTTTGATTGCATTGCTGTAATGCTGCTTCTATCCAGCGCACGCGCTTTACGGTGACATAGGGAGTGACAATCACTACAGATTCCTTCGCCTCTGCGATATCCTGCAGGAAACGCTCCTGGAATGTAATCTGGTCATAGATGATATCACTGCTAAGGAAGGCATCCTGCTGATCGGCGGCAACGCTGTATCCGATACAGGCGTATCCCTTGAGGCGCTTACGATACATTTTTTCCAGCATAACGGCGTGGTTGTCGATGTAATCGTAGACGCGGACTTCGTGCTTTCCGTCATGCAGGCGATGCAGACGCCCGACATACTGTGCCAGCGTTCCCTGCCACGAGATCGGCATGGTCAGAAAAAGGGTATCCAGACGCGAATCATCAAAGCCTTCACCGATGAACTTTCCGGTCGCACAGATCACAAGTGGTTTATCGTTTGGTGCATCTTTCAGGGCAGCCATTTGGCTTTTCATCTGAGCATTGGTTTGACCGCCCAGCAGTATATGAACCGGAATATCCTGTTTGCGTAGGAGATCGGCCAGAATTTGTACATGCCGGGTGCGTTCGCTGAGCAGAAGGCAGTTTCTTCCGTCTTTGATGCAGTTCATCACATCCTCAATAATCAGACTGTTGCGCAGATCATCGTCTGTGATCTGATCATAATACTGACCGATTGCGGGCGTTTTGCTGCTCTCGTCAAGGTGAAATCGTGTGCCGGTGAAACGCGGAATCATGATGTGTGCAAAGGGACGCTTTTCAGCCTGTTGTTTTGCGTCCACATGATAACGGATGCCGCCGAGGTACATGTGAAGAATCGGATGATGACCGTCCTGCCGCTTTGGCGTAGCGGTCAGGCCGTAGATATGCTTTGCGGTGACGCTTTTCAGCACTTGCTCAAAACTGATGGCCGGGACGTGGTGGCATTCGTCCACGATAACCATACCGTAGTCTCTGAGCCAGGGCTTTATTTCGTCGGCTTCACCCATCGACTGCAGCATAGCGATATCAATGATGCCGCTGCGTGTGTCTTTATTAGCCCCGTACAGGCCGATGATTTCCCGCTTTTTCTGCCGTCCTCTGCGTCTGGGCTGAGGTGGCAGAACTTCGTTTACGATCAGAAATTGCTCCAGTCGTTCCTTCCATTGCTCCATCAGCTGAGAACGATGGACGAGAATGAGCGTGTTTACTTTCTTTTCGGCAATCAGCGCAGCGCCGATGACTGTTTTTCCGAAGGCAGTGGTTGCGGAGAGAATACCGGTATCATGGGCAGACAGAGCTTCAAAGGCGGCGTTTTGTTCTTTTCGCAGTTTGCCATTGAAGGAGACGGCTATGTTTTGCCCGGGACAGCGTTCGTCAATGATGCGTGTGTCAACATGATTTGTCTGCATCCAATCCAATACTTCTTCTGCACATCCGCGAGGAAGTGCAAGATAATCGCCTTGGTACTCGGTGCAGCAGATGATTCTCGGAACATTCCAGACCGGCATGCGCATAGCCTGATTCCTGTAATACTGCGGATTGCGGAAGGCAGCGATGCGTTTGATCTGATTCTGTGCGCGGTTGGAGAAGTGCTGAATTGGGACGTATACTCTGTCTGCAAGCGTTATTTCTGTAGAAGAAGGAAGATCCTCTGGACTAATCTCCGTCTGCTGTCGCTGCCAGGGTTTATAATTCTGCTCTTCATCCTCTGAACGCAGCGTTCCGAGCGGAGCGGTATGCAGCTTTGCCAGTAGTGCATCTACCTGTTCTTCATCAAGCCTCTCTATGCTGGAAAGATACACCCACTGATCTGCGTAGGGCTTCATCTGCTCGTCTACAAACAGACTGCCTCCATTGCGAGCTGCAGCGACCTGAAGGGGTAGAGCGATCAGATTACCGAACCCACCCTTGGGCATGGTATCCTGATTGGGAAACATGCGATCATAGGAATGGAAGGAAAGACGGGCATGCTGTTTCATGGCCAGCGTCAGGATGACGGAGCCGAGCGAACGGGCTTTTGCGGCTTCAATGGGTTCAGAAAAGAATATCCATAAATGTGCTCCGTTTCCACTACGGGAGATTTCAATGGAGCATGGAATGTTGTTGTCACGGCAGGCGGTGGAGACCATTTGCACATCGCTGCGCCAGTTTTCTTCATCGAAATCGATGGCCAGGAAGCGGCAGGTTTCGTCCTGCAGGAGCGGATAGATCCCGAGAACATGATGTCCGCTCAGATGGGTTTCTATGGCGTTTTCATCATAGGAGCAATATTCCGCATGGGAACAATCCACACATTTTCCTTTCGGCTTCAGGCAGATACCGGGCGCCCATTCGTTTTTGCATGCCGGACTGTAGCCGGAGCGTCCGTTTTTGCTCTCCCAGCGGCGGGCATATACATCAGGTCTCCCCTGGAATAAAGAGAGGAAGAGCGAAACTTTTTCTGGAAGGGGGCTGCGCTTTGTGATTACGGTATCAGAGAGCGCTTCTTCATTCATGGAGGAATCAGCATTGGATACAGTGACCGGAAGTGTAATGCCGTTTTCTTTGAGCAGCATCTTCAGCATATCATTTTCTGTACGCAGCTGCTCTATTTCACGCATCAGATCATCGATGGACGGCATAAATTCCCTTCTTTCCTAAGGTAAATATGAAAACACCGCCATGCAGATATACATGACGGTCAAAGTTATAGCTTGTATCGTCTGGAAATGTTCTTCCAGTTGGACGGAAAGCCCATCGCAGAAAGCAGATCGCTTTGTGAAAGGGAAGCACATTTCTTGGAGAAGCGGTCGATTTCCTTTGCGAGTTCCTGTTTGAAAACGGAAAATGCATCCGCAGGCAGTAAATATCTGAAAGCAATTACTACAGCGAACAGATCGTGCTTGCCATGAACATATTGATTGCCTCGCTTGCTGATTCCCAGCTTTGCATGAAGCGGCAGATCCGGAATATCATCGCGCGTAGTGTACGAAAAGAGCCTTTCGCCGTGTGCGCAGGCGTTGCGGTATTTCGTCAGAACAGAAAGGATCTAATCCATCTGACGGATGTTGAGAGGATACTCGCGGCAGATGCGTGACTGCAGATTCTGCGTAAGAAAGCCGAACATCTTGGAAACGCTACCGAAGGTTACCGCGCTGATCAGCACCCACAGCGGGACATTGTGATGAATATTCTGATGATGGTTGATATACGGATAATCCGTAGACCGCGTCGCAAGCTGTGAGAGCGTACTGATCAGACGATTGACGCCCGCCTGCTTTGCCGGTGTGTTTATGTAATTATGAGGATTAAGGTATTCTGTCTGAGAGTCGCCGTTGGCATCGCAGGAAACGTAAGCAACTCGTGCTTTGATGCTGCGCTCAATCATCAGAAGATATCGCAAAAAGAGTCGGCGAAGTGCTTCGTCAGAGTTATAAAGCATGACGATATCTTCAAATGTTACGCCATCGCGATACATTTTAGTGGTCTTATTCTTGAAAGGATGTTTGTAGCCGCCGATCAGAGAGAAGTAACCGATCTGTGCAAGCACACGCTTTGCTGCATCTTCATCCGTAATGATGAGATGCTTGCTTTTCAGCAGTGAGATCTGCTGATCGTAAGTAATGAACGGCTTCGGCATAGAGAAACACTTCCTTAGTAAAAAAGGGAACCCCCGCAGGGATTCCCCAGGTCGCAGGCCTCGCGGGTTTCTGCAACGCGATCACTGATGACAGTATAGCACAGGATCCGACTTCCGTCAAGATCGGCTGCTGTCATCATTTTTATTTTATGCAAAATTGACTCAAAAATTCATCATCCCCAAGCTGAGAAGTGTGTAGGTCGTGTAAGTCTTCCTTGAAAGTCACTTTTAGGCAAATTCAAAATAGCCTAAAGAGCGTTTTTCGGAAAGACCTGCACGACCTTCACGCACTGATGACCTAGCCTTCGTGGTGCTGCCGTGGCTAAGAGTCTATCTAAAAACCAGCCAGGATGGTGTATGCAGCGCAGGTAGCCACAGCTGCCAAGGCATGCTGCCAAGTCGGATCGTAGCCATGTCGTCCTGTGAGCCAAGGAGGTGTTCCTGGGTATTGTCTTCCTAAGACCGCTTGGCCTCCGACTTTACACACTTCTCATCTTTGAGATGATGAATCTTTGAATCTATTTTGCATAAAATAAAAATGATGACAGCAGCCGATCTTGACGGAAGTCGGATCCTGTGCTATACTGTCATCAGTGATCGCGTTGCAGAAACCCGCGAGGCCTGCGACCTGGGGAATCC
>JAZOAJ010000203.1:0-3321 GCA_045595385.1 Lachnospiraceae bacterium
TGATCCGTGGCCGGGTACATATACATATCTTGACGGAAAGACGTTCAAGATATGCAGCGCACGTGTGGTCCCGTATGAAAACGGAGAAGACTTTGAGCCCGGCACAGTGGAAAATGTCAGTAAAAAGACATTCATGATCGCTGCAAAAGGAGCTTTCCTGGAGCCCCTTACAGTGCAGCTTGAAGGAAAGAAAAAAATGACCGTGGAGGAATTCCTCAGGGGAAGAAAGATAGAACAGGGTACGAAACTTGGCTGAAGGTCTGAACGTTAGGAACCTGGTTTTAACAATGCTGGCTGAAACTCTCGAAGACGGAGAGTTCAGCCATGTTGTGGTTAACAGGACTTTTTCAAAAGAAAAGCTTGAAGCCAGGGACCGCGCATTTGTAAGCCGGCTTTATCTCGGGGTGCTTGAACGCCTTATATACCTTGACTATTGCATTAACAGGGTTTCAAGTGTCAGTACGGTAAAGATGCGACCGGTCATCCTGAACATTTTAAGATGCGGCGCTTATCAGCTCATGTTCATGGATTCTGTGCCGGACCATGCAGCCATAAACGAATCCGCGCTCCTTACGAAAAAACGCGGTTTTTCCAGACTTGTGCCTTTCGTAAACGGAGTACTCCGCAGCATCCAGAGAGAAGGAGCCGATATAGCGAAAGAAAATATGCCTGAAAATGTAAGGCTTTCCGTGCCTAAGTGGATATATGAGCTTACAGTAGCAGGCTTTGGGCGGAAAAGAGCCAGATTGTTTTTTGAAGGGACTCTTGAGGCTGATAAACCGCTTTGCATCAGGCTGAATACCATCAACGTGCCTGAAGATGAGATCATCAGATCACTTGAAACTCAGGGATGTACTGTACTTCCGGCAGATGAAAGCGGAGACTGCCATTATCTTAAGTTGTCCGGAGTTCTGACAGACCTTGAGGCATACAGCAGGGGCTGGTTTTCGGTGCAGGACATAAGTTCGGTTAAGGCAGCTCTGACAGGCTGTAGGGCACTGGAAAAGACCGGGATGAATGCTCCGCTGATAGTCGACGTATGCGCAGCCCCGGGAGGGAAGAGCATTTGCGCTGCACAGGAGTTTCCATATGCCCATATCGTGTCCAGGGATCTGAGTCCGGCAAAGACGGCCCTTATAGATGAGAACATACAAAGGCTTGGGATCACGAACATCCGGTCCCAGGTTTTTGACGCCAAAGTAAAGGACCTTTCAATGGACGGAAGGGCGGACATGGTGATCGCAGATCTTCCGTGCTCCGGACTTGGCGTTATCGGGAAAAAACCGGATATTAAATTCAGACTGAGGAAGAAAGACCTGGAAGGGCTTGTCGTTCTTCAGAGACAGATACTTGAAGCAGTGTACCCGTATGTGAAAAAAGGCGGAATACTGTTATACAGCACCTGCACCGTCAATGCCGGCGAGAATACCGAAAATGTAAAATGGTTCATGAAAGATCATCCGTTTGAACTCATAAGTGAAGAACAGATACTTGAAGGCAGGGGCGACGGATTCTACATAGCAGTGCTCAAGAGAATATAAATGGACAGGACAGACATAAGATCAATGGAATATGACCGCCTGAAGGCGTGGGTAAAGGAAGAAGGACTTCCTGCATTCCGTGCCGACCAGCTGTTTTCATGGATGCATGAAAAGCTGGTATCTTCATTTGACGAAATGAGCAACATCCCCAAAAACCTTAAACAAAGGCTGAATGAAAGCTGCACATTGAACACGCTTACGGTCCGCAGAGTGCAGACTTCAAAAGTAGACGGGACAAAAAAGTACCTGTTTTCGCTTGAAGACGGAAATCTCATTGAGAGCGTCATGATGAGATACAAACATGGCAATTCTGTATGTGTATCATCCCAGGTCGGATGTGCCATGGGATGCTCATTCTGCGCTTCAACCCTGAACGGGTGCATCAGGAACCTGCATGCTTCCGAGATCCTCGGACAGGTTTATGAAATTCAGAAAGACATAGGTGAGAGGGTGTCGAACGTGGTCATAATGGGCATGGGGGAACCGCTCGTAAACTATGATAATGTGATGTCTTTCGTGCGCATCCTGTCGGATGAAAAAGCCTTGCACGTGAGCCAAAGAAATATTACAATATCGACATGCGGGATCGTACCCGCTATCGACAGGCTGAGTCAGGAGTCATTGAAAGTGACGCTGGCCCTGTCTTTACATGCACCTAATGACCGCATAAGAAGACAGATAATGCCTGTCGCCAAAAAGTATTCAATGGATGAGATCCTGAGCGCATGTGACCGTTATTTTGAAAGCACGGGGCGCAGGGTCACATTCGAGTATTGTCTTATAGACGGAATTAACGACAGACCGGAGCATGCCAGGGAGCTTGCATCCCGGTTAAAAGGCCGAAATGCCCATGTTAACCTTATACCCGTGAACCCTACACCGGAGAATGATTACGGTGCGGCAGCAGAGAAGGATATCAGGAGATTCCTGGAGATCCTTGAGGAGGAAGGCATTCAGGCAACGCGCCGCAGGGAAATGGGCCGTGACATTGACGGAGCCTGCGGGCAGCTCAGATACAAAGAAGAACACGCTGATGTTTAACATTTGAGGAGGACATTGTATGAAGTCATACGGAATTACAGACATAGGAAATGTACGCAAGTACAATCAGGATTATTCACTCGAGTGCGACGATCCGATCGGCAATCTCGACAATCTCTATGTCGTATGTGACGGACTTGGCGGACGCAACGCGGGAGAATATGCTTCATCCACCGCAGCAGAGAACTTTTTCGATCTCGTGGAAAATTCCGAACTGGAGAACCCCCTTGCAATATTTAAGGAGGCCATAACAGAAGTCAACGAGATCGTATTTGATGAAGGCCAGGAACCTGAATATCAGGGAATGGCTACTACTCTTGTAGCGGCTACGGTTATGGACGGCGTTGTGTATGTTGCAAATGTCGGAGACTCAAGGGCATATATCGTTGGTGACGAGATGACTCAGATCACATGGGATCATTCATATGTCGGCGAGCTCATGAGACGCGGAAAGATCACAAAGGAAGAAGCCCGTTTCCATAACAAGAACAATGTCATCACAAGAGCGATCGGAGCAGAGGAAACGGTTGAGCCTGATTATTTCCAGGTAGAGCTCGAAAAGGGAGAGATAATCCTCCTGTGTACCGACGGACTCTACAACATGCTCAGCGAGAGGACCATCCAGGCAGTCATAAATGCGAGAGGGTCCCTGCGTGCCAAGGCAGAAAAACTGGTCGATCTGGCAAATGAAGCCGGCGGCAAAGACAACATCGCTGCAGTTCTGATCGCACAGTAAAAG
>JAZOAJ010000204.1:0-2420 GCA_045595385.1 Lachnospiraceae bacterium
TTGATAAGAGGAAGTACTTCTTCTGACCATCTGGTTACAAGTTCTTCACAAGCTGCAGCATATGCAGTAGGATCCGTCATAGGAATAGCATTTGCATAAGCGCTGGGATCATAGCCTTCGATCTGGACGTCTGTTCTTGTAGGTACGGCTCCTGCGTTAGCAAGGAATGTCTGGCCTTCATCACTGAACATAACTTCACGTGTAAGTGCAGCTGCTGCAGGGTGAGGTGCATATTTGTTGATTACGGCAGCATAGCCGTCAAGGATAGCACCGTCAGTAGGAACGTATGCAACCATCTTGTAGTTTGTGATGTTCTTGGAATAAGGAATTCCGGTGAAACTCCAAACAACACCTACAGGAACTTCGCCTGTTTCAAAGTTCTGCTGAACGATATCAAGTGAATTGATACGTCCTGCCTTAGCCATCTCTGTCCAGAACTCGATAGCAGGATCAAGGTTTGTAAGGTCTCCGCCAAGTGCGAAGTTGGAAGCGATGATAGCACCCTGTGCATTTCCGCCGTTGATGTCGCCGATAGCAACCTTGTAGCTTCCATTCTTGATGTCAGCCCATGAAGTAGGTGCTTCTTCTTTGATCAGGTCGGTGTTTACAAGGAATGTGGTAGCGCCTGTGTAAGCAACCATCCACTTGCCGTCTTCTCCCTTAGCCCAGTCAGGTACGGAATCCCAATAGGATGTCTTGTATCCCTGTGTGAGATCCTCATCGATAACCTGTGATGTGAATGCATAGCCTACATCACCGATATCCTTGGTTCCGTTCTCGCCTTCAGTTACGAACATCTGAAGCTCTTCTGCGGAGGACATATCTACGTCAGCATGAGTGATGCCATAATTGTCGCTCATGTACTGCCACAGTGATCCCCAGTCAGCCCATTCATCAGGCATACCTACGGACTGTACATCGCCCTCTTCCTGAGCCATAGCAATGATCTCATCAAGAGTCATTCCGTTGAGATCAACTGCTGCTGCAGGTTCTTCACCTTCGTCGGCAGGTTCAGATGATCCGCCGCAAGCCGCAAAAGCAAATACCATTGCAAGCGCCAGTAAAATTACCAATAATTTTTTCATTTTCTTTCTCCTTCTTAATCCATAAAGTCTCTACAATATTTTATTGAAGGTAAATAGCAAAACAAGTGTTTCGCTTAAAAGCACTAAAAGAATTAACTCATGATTCTTTATCGCGTTTTTATACGCGCCACCTATTTTTCCGTTGGTTATATTATACCTAACCTTAACCTGAATGTCAAAAAATATATCAGTACTTTAATACATAAAATTGTATTTTTTCTATGCTTTTTTCTTTGAAAGCATCCCCTTGATCACAGTGCCTGCAACTCCTCCGGACTGAGGTTTGTATTCCGCGCCGCTGAGGATGAGTTTCTCGACCTTCAGGCTGCACAGGTCTTCTTTAGGCATTTCATAAGGGTTATCTGAAAGGATCACCATATCTGCTATCTTTCCGACCTCCAGAGAGCCCCTCTCCTTCTCATCGAAGGTGGTGTAATATCCGTTGTAAGTGCACATTCTCAGGGCCTGCTGTATCGTTACAGACTCTGCAGGATTGCTGTGGTTCACAGCTTTGTAAAGCCATACGATGGGATCGGGATTCGTGCATGGCGCATCGCTTCCGAATGAAACGGTGCATCCTGCTTCCATGAAGGATCGTACAGGATTAAGCCTTGCATTACGCTCAGGGCCAAGGATGCTCTCAGTATATTCAGGCGGCTCCTGTTTCCAGTTGTCGAAGGCGATCTGCATCGGAAGCTGGATGTGGTAATCACTGCATATCTTCATTCCCTCAGGCGTAGGGATGCAGTCGTGGATGATGCCATGTCTGTGGTCTTCTCTCGGGAAATCATCCAGCGCAGCCTTCAGCGCCCTGGTGGCCTGATCAAAGGCCTTGTCTCCGATAGCATGCATCTCGATCTGAAGCCCTGCGCGGTTTGCCTCTTTGCAGAACTCAGTCACCTTTTCATCTGAGTAATACAGTACGCCGTTTCCGCCAAGCTCGTCCACATAAGGTTCTATCATCGATGCGTCATGAGAACCGAAACAGCCGTCCAGCGCACACTCGAAACATCCGCCGATACGCGGCAGCTTTCTGCTTGTAGCCACCTTCACAGTCAGTGACTGAGGGAATACCCGGATCTGGAATCCTCCCTTCACGCTTCTAGCGAACCATTTTTCAATATTGATATCCATATTCAGTGGGAAGCCCACACCGCTCACGGTATGGATCATGCCGATCCCTTTTGAAGCCTGATAATCCACCGACTTCTGCATGTTCCTGATGAGGGCCGGTATCTGGATGGAGCCTGTTATATAATCAGAGACTGCGAAGAAAGCCTCCTGATTCATCTCTCCTGTATCCGGATGATAACCTCTGAGCTTCTTCACCTTCTT
>JAZOAJ010000205.1:0-5032 GCA_045595385.1 Lachnospiraceae bacterium
ATGCGTCCTCGCTCTTGAAGGAGTGGCCGCGCACATTTATCTTGAATGCGTCGTACATGTAGTCCTGATGTGTGTAGGGTGTGACCCCGCCATAGCTTTCAGCGATGCTGAACAGGTTCTCTATCTGATCGTCCGTCATCCGGTCCGGATCCACCGCATAGATGATGGGGCCCATCGGGTCATTCTTGTCGTACAGGACAAGGAACGGCTCATGAAGGAGAGGCACCCTGACCGGATCCTGATAGAGGTTCAGATAAATGATCTCATCATCTGTCCACGAGCCAAGGTCTGTCAGGCTCCTGCTCACGATCTCGCCGTACTGGTAATTATAAGGCGCGCACTTTTTAGGCGCTTTCTTCCCCGGGCCGTCATAGCTTTCCTGCTCGGTCAGGTCTGCCTTGATGGATGTGTCCTCGCCTTCCCCGTCAGCGCTGAAGTCAAAATTGTAAATGCAGCTGATGCCGTGCTTTACAGCGAAGCAGTTGATCCTGCCAATGACCTCCTGCGTCTTTTCGCTCCATGTGCCGCCAAACAGGAAAATGTGCCTGCCGTCCGCATTCAGTATGTAGTTCAGCTCATCGTAGGTTACCGGTGTGATGACCACATCTTCGGCGCCGGCTACTCCGTATACCGGATCGTTCTCTTTCCGGATCGATGCATAGTTTTCAAAAATGAACTCGCGGTCCATATTAAACTTAACTGACGAAGAATACATTTTCCATACCCTCGCTTTCTGTTTTCTTTAATTATAACCAATGTAATTGTAATAACATGCAAAAAGATGTAAAATTTTTTGCAGGTTGGTGCATCAGTTAACAGGAGACCGGAAATGCTCGGAAGATTGATCAGGATGTTTGTCATGTTCATCCTTGAAAAGATAGGTTTAATAAGCAGCCGCGAAGTGGAAGACCAAAAAGACCAGAAACAGGACCGCTTCTGGGAAGACAGGTCTTTCTGGGAAAATATGGCCGGCAGAAGCACATCCGGCCAGAGCACGTCCAGCCGGAGAGACACATCAAATGCTGTTGACGGCACCTGGCGTGAAGTCCCTGAGACGGAAGAGGAAGAGACTGCGGACCATTCCGAGCCGGAACCTTCCAAGCCCGAGACCCTGCAGGATTACATAAAAGAATTATCTAAAGCGGCGGATGGAGTACGCCACCCAAAGATCAGGGAGCAGGTATACCATGTTCTTCTCATCGCCAAGGATATCATTTACGAGCATGACACCGGGCATGGCAAAAGCCGGAACTATAATCAGTTTGAGAGATACTACGTACCTACATTAACTTCTGTAGTCAGTAATTACACCGAAGTGGAATCCAAAGGAATGGCAACCGCCAAGATGCAGAAAGACGTCCTGGCGTATCTTGACAGCTGCGGCGACGCTTTCACAAAAATGTACAACAACATGTTCAGCGGAGACATCCTGAAAATGGAAGTTGACATGGAAGCGATGGACATCATAATGAAAAGGGACGGCCTTCTATAAAGACTCGTCCCCTATCTTTGTAAATCTGGTATATACTTTCCCGTCCCGTTCGACAGTTTCACACCACATGTCAGCCGGTCTGACCCACAGACCGCCCTCTCCGTACAATGCGCGGTATACGACCAGCGGCGTTTCATCCTCTGAATGGCGCGCGATCCCGATCACTTCGTATTCATTTCCCTTAAAATGGCGGTATCTGCCCGGAGTTATGGTCTTAAGTGCTTCTTCGTAAGTCATCGGTTATCCCCTCCTTTCCCATATCTTACTTCTCGCCTGATTTCTGGTTGTAATGTATAAGTTATTTTAAGTTATCACATAATGTCTGTCCATTGATCATTTCCGTGATCTGAAATGGCGGCTGCTTGTCTCCTGCACCCTTTCCCTGTATAATTTCTATATAACCAAAAGAAACCGGAGGACAGACCAATTAACGCAGTAGTTGACGCAGTAATATTTGACCTGGACGGA
The DNA here is from genome assembly GCA_045595385.1 of Lachnospiraceae bacterium. Classification (GTDB taxonomy): domain Bacteria; phylum Bacillota; class Clostridia; order Lachnospirales; family Lachnospiraceae; genus RGIG5612. Next base: position 1,961 of record JAZOAJ010000205.1, read on the forward strand.
ACGGTCACAGATACAGAGAAATACTATCAGATCACCTGGAAGGAAGCGCTCGCGCATTTTGGATATAAGGCTGAGCCGTGGATGACGCTGGACCTTCGCTCTCTCGGGCGCCCCTATGTCGCTCAGACACTTAAGGAATGGTTTGGAAATGATCTAAGCTTCGAGGAAGTATACGCGTACTGCCACGTTCTGACTGATAAGATAATGACGGAGAGAGGGATCCAGTTAAAGCCAGGCGCGCTGGAGATCCTGACCTGGCTCCGGAAGGAAAATATCACCGCCGCCATTGCGACCTCAAATGGCATCACCCATGCAACTGCAAAGCTAAAGAGAGCCGGCCTTGAAGGATACTTTGACCGCGTCATCTGCGCTGACATGGTAGAATTTGGAAAGCCCGCCCCAGACACATATGCATATGCATGCAGGGAACTAGGGATATCGCCTGATAGGACATTCGCTGTTGAGGATTCCCCCAACGGAGTGCGCAGTGCCCACGGTGCCGGCTGCAAAGTGATAATGGTCCCGGACCTCACCGAGCCGGACGAAGAACTTAAGAAACTCCTTTACGCGAAGATGGATACCCTGGCGGACATAAAGGAGCTGGTATACGAGGTGGAAAATGCTCAGAGATAAATACATAAAAGAAGACGGGATAGAGATCCCCTACATCTGGAACGTAAATTCAGGGCATAAGATGGTGCTGCTCTGCCTTCACGGATTTACAGGCAGCAAAGAAAGCGTGGTCATTGCAGCACTCATGGAAGCTCTGGGTGAAAAAGGGATAGGCGTTGTCACGTTCGACTGGCCGGCGCACGGCGAAAGCAACGCGCCGGACGACAATTTGATCGTTGAAAACTGCCTGGCAGACCTTGAGATCATGCTGAGCCTGATAAAGAAGCGCACGGATCTTCCCCTGTCATGCTTTGCAACCAGCTTTGGCGGCTACCTTGCTACCCTTTACAGGAACACCCACCCCGATATCTTCAGATACCTTATCTTAAGGTCACCCGCGCTTAAGATGAGCGATGTCTCCCGCGGTCTGATCACGGAAGAAGTATTCAGCAAATTGAACGGCGAAAAGGTCTTGGTGGGATTTGAACGCAAGCTCTCTATCGGCAAGGACTTCTACGACAGCCTCTGCCGGAACGATGCCTTCACTCCTGCCCCGCCCCATCCGGAGAACATGATGATCATTCAGGGCGGCAAAGATACCGTCGTAAATCCCATGGACACTCTTGAATACGCCGAAAAGAACCACATCACTCTCAATCTTTTTGAAGGCGCCGGCCACAACTACATAAACCCCAGCGAAAAGGAACGGATCATTGAGGTGACAGAAGACTTCCTTCTTCCCAGACTATAAAGAAAACCCCCATCCTCAGATTATCCCAAACGACATCAGCAGAATGACGATTATCAGAGCCGGTGCCACAAATCTGACCATTATCTTATAAAGCGTTCTGCGGTGGAACTTCTCGCCGTTCTTTGTCACCTCGTTCAATACCGTATCAGGCTTAGCCACCCAGCCGATCAGCAGGCAGCTTGCCAGTGCCACTACCGGCATGAGGATGTAGTTGCTTAAGTAATCCAGGACATCGAGGATCTGGCCGGTGCTTCCGTTCGGCAGTTTAAGTTCAAAGTACAACAGGTTGTATCCCAGACAAACAACCACGCCAACAATAAGGGCTATCACAGACTCCATGACAGTGGACTTCTTTCTGGATATCTTAAACCTGTCCATGAAGCTGGATACAATAGCCTCCAGTATGGAGATACCGCTTGTAAGTGCCGCGAAGAATACCATGGCGAAAAATATAGTACCGACGACATTTCCGATCACACCCATCTCAACAAATACTTTCGGAAGTGATATGAACATCAGCGAAGGACCGCTCGCGGACAGACCTTCAGGTCCCATGAACACATATACCGCGGGAATGATCATCACCCCGGCCAGAAATGCGATCGCGGTATCGAAGATCTCGATCTGGCCGATCGACTTGGAGAGGTTCGAATTGTCCGGCACATATGAGCCGTAAGCGACCATGATACCCATGGCTATGCTCAGGCTGTAGAAAAGCTGGGTAAGCGCGTCCATAACTATGTGGAAGAATTTGCCTACTGTCACGCCCTTGAAGCTGGGGACTATAAATATCTTAAAGCCCTGCAGACCTGTTGCCACTGCCCCGTTCTCACCGGGCTTCTTCAGAGTCAGCGAATAGATTGCAATGCCTATGACTAGGATGACCAGGATCGGCATCAGGATCTTGGACACACGCTCAATTCCGCTGTCCACTCCCATGAACACAACTACTGCGCAGACGACAAGGAATATCACCAGAAAGATGATCGGTTCATAATTGCCTGTGATGAATCCGGTGAAGTAGCTCTCCTGCGCTGCATCAGCCGCGTGCCCTGTAAGGAACGCGATAAAGTATTTCAGCACCCATCCTCCGATGACGCAATAGTATGGCATGATCATGAGCGGTACTATGCATGCAAATATACCGATCCATCCCCAGCCTTTGTGAATGGACTTATATGCGGTTAAAGGGCTCTGTCTCGTCTTCCTGCCGATCGCGATCTCACTTGTAAGCAGGGCAAATCCGAATGTAAGCGCAAGAATGATATAGATGACCAGAAACAGTCCTCCTCCGTCCCTGGCAGCAAGATACGGGAACCTCCAGATGTTCCCCAAACCGACAGCGCTGCCTGCGGCTGCTAATACAAATCCCAACGATCCCCTGAAGGACCCTCTGTGATGTTTTTCCATTATCCCCCCAAGTGTTCCTTTCAGTAGTTGCCTACTATCATATCCTCTATTTGAAAGTTTTACCTGCTGCGGCGTCTTCTAAGTATGAGCGCTGCAGCCGGGCAAATGATGGCTGCTGCCAAAGTCGGAGGCCAAGCGGTCTTAGGAAGACAATACTCAGGAACAACTCCTTGGCTCACAGAACGACATGGCTACGATCCGACTTGTTGCCTACTATCATATCCTCTATTTGAAAGTTTTACCTGCTGCGGCGTCTTCTAAGTATGAGCGCTGCAGCCGGGCAAATGATGGCTGCTGCC
>JAZOAJ010000206.1:0-2161 GCA_045595385.1 Lachnospiraceae bacterium
CTCATTTATCGCATGCATACTTACTATCGTAGGTTATTCGATAAATGCAACCATTGTCATATTTGACCGTATCAGGGAAAACCTTGCTGATCCCACTCTCAATTATGACCTTAAGCTGGTTGCCAACACAAGTATCCAGCAGAGTATGACAAGAAGCGTATTTACTTCATTAACCACTTTCGTTACCGTCCTTTGTCTGTACATCTTCGGTATCGAATCAATGAAGGCCTTTGCACTTCCTCTTGGAGTCGGTATCGTAGCTGGTGCATTTTCATCGATCTTCATCTCAAGCTGCCTTGTCTACATAATGACTAAGAAAGAAGACAGGTACAACGCAAGGGCAGCTGTTTCAGCAGCAAAACAGGCAGCATCCCTTCCGGCAAAGGAAGACGGTGCAGCAGCCACTGAAGAGTCCGATCCCGAATCGATAGTCGTTCCCGGCAAGATAACTGCAAATCCTAACCATAAGAAGAAAAAGAGGAGACAGTGATCATTTAAAATGCTTATACCGGTTTTACTTTTCATCTTAGGTCTTGCGTGCCTTATATTTGGAGGAGACTGGTTTGTAGAAGGAGCCGTTGGCATAGCCAACAGGCTCCGTCTTCCCGAAATCCTTATCGGAGCAACTGTTGTGTCAATAGGCACGACTCTTCCTGAAGTCATGGTGTCCTCTCAAGCCGCTGCTCTCGGTCACGGCCAGATAGCATACGGCAATGCGATCGGCTCTGTCATATGCAACACAGCTCTCATATTAGCGCTTACCATAGCCATAAAACCTGCGGTTGCTGAAAGAAAAGACATCTATCTTTCATCCGTGTTTTTCTTTATCGCTGCTGCGATTTACATGGTCTCAGCTTATATCCTTCATGCTTTTACAAGATGGGTCGGCATAGTCCTGCTCATTACTTTTGTTGTATACATGGTTCTCAGCGTCATGAAAAGCATGAAGATATCGAAGCAGAACATGGCAGAAGACATAGGTTCATCTGTGTCTGAAGCTTCGGAAAAGAAAAGCTGGAAGGACAACATTGTTGTCATGATCCTGATGCTTGTTGTCGGAGCTGCTCTTATCAGCGTCGGAGCCGATCTGCTCATCGACAACGGTATCATAATAGCCCAGGCTCTCGGTGTTCCGGAGTCAGTCATCGCTCTGACATTTGTTGCTCTGGGAACTTCGCTTCCTGAACTTGTAACGGCTGTCACATCCCTGATCAAGGGACACGGCAGCCTCTCACTCGGAAACATCATAGGCGCGAATCTGTTCAATCTCGTGCTTGTCAGCGGCATGGCCATCACCATTTCCCCGTTTGGCCTGCCTGCAGGAAGGACGATAGCAGGGATTAATTCATCCCTTATCGTGGATATCCCGCTGATGCTCCTTGTAATGCTGATCGTTATCGTTCCTGTTTTGATCCGGAATAAGCTGAGCAGGGTACAGGGTGTGATCCTTCTTCTTTTGTATGCATCATTCTGTGTTTATCAGTTTGCTTTCTGATCATGAGGAATTGGTATCTTTACTGTAAAAAAGGCGATTTTGCCGCCATATCTGAAGAATTCGGCATATCACCGATGCTTGCCCGCATACTTGTAAACAGGGGGCTTAAAGATTCTGCAGAGATACGTTCCTATCTTTATGACGGAGCCGATTCTTTTCATGACCCTTTCCTTTTCAAGGACATGGATGCTGCAATAGATCTGACGCTGAAAACGATAGTTCAGGGCGGCAAGATCCGCGTCATCGGCGACTATGACATGGATGGCGTATGTTCCTCGATCATACTCAAAAAGTTTTTTGAATACCTTGGAGCCTGCATAGATGTCAGGCTCCCTCACCGTATCCTTGAAGGTTACGGAATGAACTCGGCCATGGCCGATGATGCGGCATCAGATGGCATTTCCCTGATCATTACATGTGATAACGGTATCTCTTCCTTTGATGCAATAGAGCGTGCGGGAGAGCTCGGGATAAAATGCATTGTCACCGATCATCATGAGCCTCCCGCGGTCCTGCCAAATGCATACGCGATAATTGACGCCAAGCAGAAAGACTGTCCGTATCCATATGATCAGCTTTGCGGAGCCGGAGTAAGTTATAAATTCTGTCAGGCCTTTTTATCCGTGATCAAAAAGCAGGGGTTTACATTTCCCCGTGGCAGGAACA
>JAZOAJ010000207.1:0-3202 GCA_045595385.1 Lachnospiraceae bacterium
TCGTAGCCATGTCGTTCTGTGTGCCAAGGAGTTGTTCCTGAGTATTGTCTTCCTAAGACCGCTTGGCCTCCGACTTGAATGAAATAGGAAAAAGGTCCCATTTTATCGCGTTATCAACATGCTACGGAGATTATTCCGACCCCAGCAGGTTCATAGTACTGCTCTCCAGAGACCGTATCGTGATCCCGAGACCGGAAACAGAAAATACCTCGAAATAGAAAAACTGCTCCGGAACACAGCTCCGGAGCAGTTCTTTATTTGCCTATCTATATTCTTCTGCAAGCTGTTCAAACAGTGGAAGCGCCCTCTCTATTGTATCCCTTGCCACACAATATGCTATCCTTACATATCCCGGGCAGCAAAATGCCGATCCCGGTGACAGGAGCATGTGATACTTATCTTTAGCGCGCTCTGAAAATTCTCTGTCATCCTCTGTCGGGGTCTTCACAAACAGGTAGAACGTTCCGTCAGGGCGCACATATTCGAGTCCTGCCTTATCCAGACCTGCCATGAGGATTTTTCTGTTTGTATCATATATGCTGACATCGGTAAACTTATCCAGGACTTTGATTATGGTCTTCTGCTGCAGAGATGGTGCATTTACGCATCCTATGACTCTTATGGCAACTCCAAGCCCGGTGCTTATGCGGTCTGATTCATCAGCATCAGGGGAAACAGCCAGATACCCTATTCTTTCGCCCGGCACTGACATGGCTTTGCTGAATGAATATGCCATCAGCGTATTTCTGTAATACCCTGCAATGAAAGGAACCTGCACTCCATCATATACTATCTCTCTGTAAGGCTCATCAGTGATCAGATATATGGAATGTCCGTATTTCTTCTGCGCCTCTTCCATGACTGATGCTATCATCTTTATGGCTCCGTCATCGTATACGACGCCTGTAGGGTTATTCGGGTTATTAATGATAACTGCCTTTGTCTTTTCGCTTAAGGTGTTCCGCAGCTCATCCGGATCCGGTATGAATGTGGGCGGATTTGCAGGAACAACTTTAGTCACGGCCCCAAAATTGGAAATATAGTTGCCATACTCAAGGAAATACGGGGCAAATACCACTACCTCATCGCCCGGATCCGTAAGGACTTTTATGGCGGCGACGATCGCATTTGCAGCACCTACAGTCATGGTGATGTCCTTATATGCGTAATTGCTTCCGAACCTCTCATTCAGGTTGTCCGCTATGGCTTGCCTGGTCTCTTCATATCCGGCATTGCTCATGTAGCTGTGAAGTGAAAACGAATCGTTTTCATCGAGGACCTGCCTGACCGCGTCGTTAAATTCAGGCGGGGTCGGCGTGCTCGGATTTCCAAGGCTGAAATCAAACACATTTTCCCTGCCGTACTTTACGGCCATCTGCTTACCTTCCTCGAACATTGTCCTCAGGACTGAACTGTTTGCTATCAGCTTTTCCATGGCTTTTGATATTGAGCTCATTGTTTTCCTCTTTCCGTCTGTACTGTTTTTCTTTTTTAGATAATGCCACGGCTCCCGCGCCATTTCAATTTAAAGTTGTGATATTTAACATGGTATATTATAATTATCATACTTTTGAGACCAGTTCTTTGGAGATAAAAATGAAAAAGATAACGGCTCTGACAGCCTTCATTTTAATACTTGCGATGTGTCTTGCAGCATGCGGGAAAAAGCCTGATGCTCCAACTACGACTGCCACGACCGGCGCTCCTGCCGAAACGCAGACGACCGCACCGGCCACCGGCGGAGACCTTGTCGGAAACTGGAAGGAAGATATGTTCGACTCGGGCTTTATCTTCAACGCCGACGGTACCGGGACCGACACTTTCTGGGATCTGACCTTTACCTATTCTATAGAAGGAAATGAAGTGCTGATAATTTATGACACTGACCTGTACGGAGCATCCAGATATACCTATTCCGTATCAGGTGATACACTCTCAATGACCCGTATTGATGAGGAGGAAACTTCAACATTCAATTACAAAAAGTCTGACATGCCTGAAACCGAAGCTGAAACTTCTGAGGGCGAAACCTCTGAGCAGGGCTGACAGATAAAATGAAAAACTCCCGCGGAGACATTTCCGCGGGAGTATTTTATTGCCTGAAGAATTTCAGCAATACTTTGCTGCCTATTGTATACAATGGCGTTTCAAATCTTTTTGCCACATTTTTAAGTTCTTCTCTTATTGGAAGTCCCTGGGGGCAGTGCTGTTCACATTTGCCGCAGCCTATGCACATGCCGGCGTTTGAGCTGTTTTTCCTGAGAGCTGTACACATTGCGTAATCCGCAAGTGATCTGATATATCCCTGTTCCCCATAACTTTCATTGTAAAGGGAAAATATGGTAGGTATCGCAACGCCCTGCGGGCAAGGCTGGCAATACCCGCAGCCTGTACATCCGACCTTCATATGGTTGTTGATCTTGGCGATCACCCGGCTGAAGACCTCATAGTCTCTGTCGGTCAGTTCTCCCGCCTGTGCCTGACTTGCTATCCTGCAGTTTTCATTTATCTGGGCGATGTCATTCATTCCGGAGAGGACCACATTTACCTGCTCATGGTCCCATAGCCACCTGAGAGCCCACTCTGCAGGACTCCTGTCAGGATCGGCCTTGGCGAACTCCGCTCTCGCGCTCTGCGGTATCTTATCCGCAAGACGCCCTCCCCTTAATGGCTCCATTATTACAACGGGAATACCCTTTTCATGCGCATGGTTCAGTCCGTCAATGCCTGCCTGAGTCCTCTCGTCCATGTAGTTGAACTGTATCTGGCAGAAATCCCAGTCATAGCTGTCGATGATCCGGTTAAAGTTGATGGTGTCGCCGTGAAATGAAAATCCCACATTTGCAACCGCGCCTTCCGCTTTCTTCTGCGCGAGCCATTGATCTATTCCCATGCCGCACAGCCGCTGCCAGGTCTCAACGCTGGTCAGGAAATGCATCAGATAATAATCGATATGATCTGTCTTAAGGCGAGTAAGCTGCTCCTTAAAATACCTGTCCATGTCCTCAGGCTTTTTTATCAGATAATGCGGCAGCTTGGTCGCGATCTTTACACGGTCACGCAGGCCGTTCTTATCCAGTATCTCGCCAAGGACAGCCCCGCTCCCGGGGTAAATGTAAGCAGTATCAAAATAATTGACACCTGCCTCAATTGCCGCAAGGATCTCACTCTCGGTCTTTTCCTTATCTACGCCCGGCCCTTT
>JAZOAJ010000208.1:0-3204 GCA_045595385.1 Lachnospiraceae bacterium
GTCTGCTGTAGCCCCCGAGCCTTATTATCTCTTCAGCGGTGAAGCCATATCCCACATAGTGTTCCTGGGAAAGAACACCCATTTTGCGGGCGAGGAGCCTGCTTTCCATCTTGGAAGCGTCAGCTCCGTCTATGCGGACCGTTCCTGTATATTGGATGCTCTGCGAGACTGCACGTACAACCGTCGATTTACCGGCTCCGTTTGGGCCGACTATCATCATCCAGCTGCCGTTTGATACCTCAAAGTTTACATCCTGTATTATGGCGGCTTCGCCGTATTTTACTGTAAGACCTTTCACGCTTATCACTGCCCGGCCCTCCTTCTGGATGAAAAGAATATCCATATGAATACCACGGTTCCGATAAGGGATGTGATAACACCGATCGGCAGTTCCCGCGGCCTGAGAATTATTCTGGAGACCAGATCTGACAGGAGCAGGAAAATGGCTCCGGAAAACACGGAAGCAGGAAGAAGCTTTTTATGATTCGGTCCCATGATCCTCCTGAGGATGTGTGGGGTAACGAGACCTACAAAGCCTATGGTTCCGCCTATTGAAACACAGACACCGATGAGAACGCTTATGCTTACAAGTACCAGCAGTCTGGTCCGGAACACATTTACGCCGATGCTCCTTGCATTGTCCTCACCCACGGCAAATGCATTCAATTCAGTTGCCTTTGAAAGCAGGATACCGCCGAAGATGATAAGCGCGATAAGAAGGACAAGCGCATTGCGGTAGCTGCTGCCTCTTAGAGAACCGAGCGTCCAGAATGTGATGGATTTGACCTTTTCCCCCGCGAATGTGATGACAAGCGAGAACAGGCTGCTCGCGAACATCGAAAACACAACGCCCATGAGGATGATTGTGTTCGTTGATAGAGAGCTGTCCAGCCTGTATGCGAAAGCAAGTATAAGAACAAGCGAAAGGAAAGCGAAGATGATCGCCATGATCATGGTCCCTGAAAACGGAAGCCCGGGGATGGTTATACCGAAAGCGATCGAAATAACGGCGCCCAAAGAAGCTCCTGAAGAGACGCCCAGAGTGGAGCCGTCAGCAAGAGGGTTCTTTAACAGACCCTGCATCGACGCACCCGAAAGAGACAGCGACGCGCCGGCCAGAGCAACGCAAAATACCCTCGGAATACGCACAGGAAGGAGGATGCTTTCAAAGCTTCCTCCTTCCGAAGTGTGTTTTATTGCATTAATGATTACCCTGAATGTATCTCCAAGAGGTATGGATACGCTGCCGACGCATATGCAAAGGATCATTGCGGCCAGCAGCAGCACTGTGAAGATCAGATATTCCGGTATTGTAAAACCATCGTGTTTTTTCATGACTTGGCTGTATCAGGTTACTTTGATGCTTCGGTCACGAAATCATAAAGAGCTTGTGCGCCGTCGGCAAGTCTCGGACCCGGTCTCGAAAGTTCATTGTTCTGCAGATTGAGGATATCACCGTTCTTAACAGCGGTAACACTGTCCCATCCTGCCCTGGACATGATCTCTTCTTCAGGTGTCGGGCCCTCTCCGAAGTACATTGTTATTGTTACGATGTAATCAGGATTTCTTTCAATGATCTGCTCTTCAGAAACCTCTGCCCAGCCTTCAACATCAGCAAATACGTTCTCAAGGCCGACCATTGCTGCTATCTCATCCATGAAAGTACCCTTGCCTGCAGCCCAAAGACCATACTCCAGAGGAGATACCTCAAAGTAAACTGTTCCTTCGAGTTTTCCGGCGTCCGCGCTGACAGCATCAAATGTTGCCTTCATGTCATCAATGACTTTTTTGGCATTATCTTCCTTGCCCATGAGTTTTCCTATCATTTCGATGGCAGTGTAGGTGCCTTCAATGTTCTGGGCATCGCTGACGACTACCTTGATACCGGCCTCTTCAAGAGCATTTACCTGCTCTTCTGTCTGTGCCATTGTTCCCATGAGAACAACCTGAGGCTCGAGTCCGATTATCTGCTCGATATTTGTCTCGTATCCGGATTCAACAGACGGAACCTCGAGCACCTCGGCAGGCCAGTCGCAGAATTCTCCGCGTCCGACCAGAGTATCTCCTGCTCCGATCGCGTACAGGATCTCGCAGTCTGCTGCCGTAAGAGCTACTATGCGCTCTGCGGGAGCATCAAGAGTGATCTCCCTGCCGGCCATGTCTGTTACGGTTACGCCTTTGCCGGCGTTTCCTGAGCTTCCCTGACCAGATGCACATGCGGCCAGTGAAAGCGCCATTACAAGTACAAGGATCAAACTCATGACTTTTTTCATAATTAATTACCTCTTTCTTTGAACATTGCCATTTAGTCCCTGCCGGGCATATGGTTTAATATCTCGCTGTATCGTCTGCAGATCTCCTCATAGTTTTCTCTTCTATGCGGATACAGGCATGCCGTGCAATCCTTTTTCCCATTTTCGCGGTAAACAAAGTTTCCTCCGCATTGATCGCCCAGCATGTAAAACGGGCACCAGCAGAACAGGCAGTTGAAATTGTCGGGATCAGCACCTTTATGGCATGGGAAATATTCACATTCCTTATGTGCAAAATATGAGTATTTCTTCTCTTTCATGACAGATGCCTCCCGATATCACTGATATGCGCCCGCTGCCCCGCGATTAACTCCGCACTGGTCATAAGGAAAAAAGAGTCGCGGGCAATACACCCGAAGGCGCACTCATCTCTGAACGGACGCAAGGAAATTTTAACATTTTCATATGCCCAATTCAATCCTGCTGAGTAAACAAAAGGGCTGCCACAATGTGGCAGCCCCGTAAGAAAGCAATTGTGATCACAGCTGAGGGCCGGCCGGTACGAGAGCCTTGCCTGCCTCGTTCCCTTCGTACTTGACGAAGTTCTTAATGAACCTTTCCGCAAGGTCTTTTGCCTTTGCATCCCACTCTGAAGGATCTGCGTAGGTGTCCCTCGGATCAAGGATGGCGGGATCAACACCTTCAAGCTGCGTAGGAACTTCGAGGTTGAAGATCGGGATCTTCTTTGTCGGTGCTGTATTGATGTCGCCGTTAAGGATCGCATCGATTATGCCTCTTGTATCCTTGATGGATATCCTCTTGCCGGTGCCGTTCCATCCGGTATTTACCAGATATGCCTTTGCGCCGCTCTTCTCCATTCTCTTAACCAGCTCATCCGCATATTTTGTCGGATGAAGTTCCAGGAATGCCTGACCAAAACAAGCTGAGAAGT